>NZ_BADU01000027.1:0-330 GCF_000239875.1 Pseudoalteromonas sp. BSi20311
AGTATTATTGCAGCATCATATTGCCTGTTAATTCGTGTAGGCAATGGCGACGTTTCAGCCCATAGATGCGGGTTAATCGGTTCATGTACTTCATCCGTCCAATACTTAGTCTAGAAGAGCATCTTGGCGTAACGAATTCGCCTCACTCCCCGTTGTCAGCGAGTTCCATCACCTTATCAGCATACGATAAGTCACTGCCGCTCAGACTCAACTATCTGCACAACCAGATAGTGCCATAAACAATTTGGCTCCTACCGTATTGCTCATGTATTTCAGATAGACTCGTGGTTCATTAAAGCATTCCTTGCTAGTGCTGAACTCCGGGCACAC
>NZ_BADU01000026.1:0-5935 GCF_000239875.1 Pseudoalteromonas sp. BSi20311
CCCCTATCGATTCAAAGACTGGGGGACTTCTAACTGAATCTAAAGATAGCCATATGGCCAACTAAAGAATTATTTGTAAGCGTATAGCTTACGGCACCTGGCTTGTTTAATGTTCCAAGGTAACAGCGATTCAAGATTATCATGCTGCTCAATAAGGTGCTGTAAACAAGTAGAAATATAATCATGCACTATAAGGTCATTTGCCTTTGCGGTTTCAACAAGGCTATAAAGTATCGCACTGGCATCTGCGCCATTACAGGTATTTGAGAATAACCAGTTTTTTCGCCCTATTACGAACTGTAGTGACATAGTGATTTTGGACAATTATTTAGAGTATTTACCCTAACTTGTTTTGGGGCTGGACTTCCCAGCTCCCCAGCCGAAAAATAACGCCGATATATCAAGATCCAGCTATTCCGCAATATTTGGAAATAAAAGAACATCTTCTTGACCTTCGATAACGATAATTCTACCTTTCTGAAAGAACAACTCTCTAGTATCTAGGCCAAATGAGTGTGGATTATAAATATACCGCTGGCTAGCTTCTCAATACCCCTCTTCCATCAGCAGATTACTTGGACTCTGAGCGAGCACATTACTTTTTAATGCGGGCATAATGATTTCCCCTTTAGTTTATTAGCTATAAATTAGTACGAAATACAAACCACAAATTATCTAGCATTGCTTTAAGATGAATAAAGGCCAAAAAACCGACTTAATGTCGGCTTTTTGGCTAAGTGGTTTAAGGCTTAGCTTTCTACTTCTTCCCAATGGTTTTCGATTTCTTCTAGGCGAATTACTTTTGCAGCTTCCTCAGCTTCAGTATCCGACAGTAAATCAAGAAAATAACTTACGGGATTATTTTGCTCTTGGCTTTCCATATACAAAGCTCTTAAAGCCGCATCTGTAGTACGTGGAATTTTTGTTTGACCTTTCTCATAACGTGCAATTGTCTGTTCATCCACACCAAAACGTGTCGCAAGCATTTTTTGAGAAACATTCATTTCAATACGTAAAAATTTAAATTCCTCATACGCAAGAGGCCTGTTGCTGTCGACAACAACCTGCGCTATTGCGCTATGAAGTCCGTTCATATCATCAATACTTGTATATTCTTCACCATCGATTTCTTCAACGGTAACACCATTTTTTAGATACACGTTTAATAAACCGCTTTCAGTATAATGGTACATATCAACCTCTTAATCTATCCATACAGTTACTAAAACTGACATAGGACTGTCATGATGATTCTTAAGTGCAACAGTCAACTCAATAACTTTGCCCGCTGCTAAACCTTTCAAGTTAAATTTCCAATCTCCGGAGGCCTCAGGGTATGGACCCTCTCTAAACACCGAATGTTTACTCTTAAGTAGAGTAATTATTTGTGCTGTAGTAACCCCTCGTTCATGCATGCGTTGTTTAACATGCTTGCTCCATCGAATCCTGTGGGTATAATTCTCTGCCAGATCATTCATTATTTTTCTGGCTGTTCCCTCTGTAAGTGGGAACTCTTTAACACCTTGTGGATTATTTTCAACCATGAACCACCTATCAATCTGATACCTATCATTTTGATAGGAAGGCAACGTATTGTCAACTATCACTTGAAAAAACTCTAAACGAACTTAGGGCCTGTTGATCTTTGCGGATTAAAATTTGTTCAAACTAGGGGCGGTTTAATCGCGGCGCGAGGTTTGTAACCTAGTGGACTAAGTAAAAACCGAGCAACAAAGAGTAAATCGCCCCTAGGCAGAACCCAAAGGGCAGCGCCTGTTTGGCATTGATGCTGCGTTATCACCTATTTATGGGGAATAACCACACCACATAGGCTCTGCCTTGCCTAAATACCAAACAGACTGCTGCAAATTTAACCTTGAAAGATCAATAGGCCCTAGTATCGCCGTCAGCAAAAACAACAACTACCACCTTCACAGAAGGGTGAGTTTCTTTCCTAACTCGTCTTGGGGCAAAGGTGAGTTATATTGATAAATCGTCGATGGACAAAAGTGAGTTAGGACTTAGTGATTGATGTGTAACTTAAGACGACTCGTATCGAAATTGGAGTTAATCCAATTTCGACAACAGTTCGTTTATTTTACGTCTGACGGGAGCTACTACATTGGATTGGTTTGCCAAAATAACAACAATATAGCCTGTATCTAAATGAATATCGACACGAGCGTCTACTCCTAAATAAGCCCCACCATGCCCCACGACACGATTATTTGGTTCACCGCCGACAGAAAAACCATAGCCATACCAAAACGCTGAGTTGTATTCTGTCTTTGCACTGTATGCTTGCTCGGTTAAATCCTTGCCTAGTAATTTATAGTTTGTTAACTCTATCGCAAAGCGGTGTAAATCACTCACCGTAGAAAATCCACCACCAGCGGGACTACCTTTCACAGCTCTTGTGTAAGTGCTGCTTGCCCAATCATCGCTATGCATTCTTCTCAGGTATCCAGTGGCTAAATTAGGTGTTGATGAATCAAGTTCGAAGCTTCCTGAATTTTCCATCTTAGCTCGGTCATAAATGTTTTTTTGAATGTAGTCGTAATAAGGCATGCCGCTAACTTTCTGTATGACTAAACCAAGCATCAACATTCCAGAGTTGCTATATCTATTGCGAACTCCAGGTGAGAACAAAAGCGGAGTATTTGCTATAAGAGGTTTGTATTGTTCTAAATTGCGATAAAGCTCTTTGTTGCTCTTATTAAATTCTTCGTTAAAAAAATTACCTAGCCCTGAGGTATGAGTCAGAAGGTGCCTAACCGTGATTTTGTCTACGTCACCACTAGGTAGCCAACTCTTATCGACAAAGTTTACTAATTTATCGTCAAAGTTTAGTTTTCCTTTTTCGATTAGCTGTAATGCAGCTATGGCAGTAAACATTTTGTTGATTGAGCCGAGAGAAAAACGAGTGTTCAAAGCGTTTTTGACTTTCCATCGTTTATTGGCTAGGCCGTATGCATTTTCAAAATAAACATCTTTCCCTTTGGCCACTAATACAGTTCCTGAAAAAGCATCTTTCTTTTCCAATTGACCTAAAAAAGAGGCTAATTCTGTTTGTAATTGTTGTTTAGATAAATTTTCGATTAACCCTGCTTCTGACTTCGAATCTTGGAGCGTAAAGTAATTTATTCCGAAGGGCTCGTTGCGCTCTCTATTGATCAGTAAGGTATATGTGAGTTGATTATTCTCTGAGGTGACTAAAAGTCGCTCGCTATGATTTTCATCTGGCAAAGTATCTAACAGCTTCAAAGAGCCATAGGTATTTTGCTCATTTAAAAAAACACCAACGTGAGCATCAATTCCATAGGCCTGAATTCTGCTTTGAGACATATTCTTAGAAAGGTAATCAATAACCTCAATGCGACCGCCATTATTGAATAACTCCAAAAATGATTTGGATAGTTGTTCTTTTGCCAACGAAGAAAATGGAATTGTTACTATAAGAGCAATTATCAATATGTGCGCCAAAATAAATCCTTTTAAGTCAATTTTTTAGGTCGGTTAGAAACCAACATACCTAATTCTGTATCTTTTTTCTAGTAGTGGTTGAATTACTCTATGTTTAACTCAGAAGCATTTGGTTTTGCGAGAATATGACGTAATAATTTGGCATTCTTAACTATAAAAATGCTGGCTAACTTCCGATTTTGTTACGAAGTAGTCATTCAGAGCTGAATCATTTTGGGGCAATGACGAGTTAGCAGATAACTTGCCAATGGACAGAAATAAGTTAGAGCCGAAGGACGGCTCTGTGCCCAGACTGTGTAAAAACTAATTTTTAATAAATTGTCTTGGGTATGTTCTTAGTTTAAAACCATCTAGGATGGTTGCGATCGATTTTTTCTCAGTATCACAATTTTCTCCGCGCGAGCGAAACTGCTATAGCAACGCTACTCTAATCGCTTTACTTAGACCATTAACTCCCATAATTGTGAGCATTCTTCTGAAGTTGTAAGCCAGAACATGAAGACTTATTTCTGTACTCACGCTTTTTAAACCTCGTGTTAGTAAGTGGCTAGCTCCCATCCAGAGTTTAATTGTGCCAAAGGGGTGCTCAACAGTTTGCTTGCGATGAAGCATCAATTCAGGTTCATTCTTTAGCTTTTGAAGCATTTCTTCTGTCAGAATCTCATGCACCCACCACCTTATTCGCCTAGGGTCTTTTTTAGAGTTAGTGCACTGACTTCTTATTTTACAATCTCGACAAGCAATGTGATTGAAGTAAACATCAAGGTATTTACCTTGCTCAAATACCTGCATTCGATTTTGAAGTTCATTACCAGCGGGGCATAAGTAAATATCTTTATTTGCATCGTATTTGAAGAGTGAGCGGTTAAATATCCCTTTCTTTTCAGAGGACGATGTATCCGTCTTGGGCATGATTGGCTCTGCACCCAAATCGATAGTATCTTTTATATCGGGCTGACTGAAGTAACCTTTATCTGCTAATACCCTTATATCTTCCTTGCGCAATGCTTTTTGTGCGAGTTTTGTCATTGACGCAAGCTGGCCTCTATCTGGCACGTTGGTCACCTCATGCGCCACTATAAGGTGGTGCTTGGTATCAACCGCACTTTGCACGTTATAACTCACAACTCTTGTAAAACCTTGAGTTTTCATTAAACGTGAATCAGGATCAGTAGTGGATATTTGCTTGTCAGGATGAGCTTCAACTTGTTCTTTAATCTCGTGTAGTTTTTTTAACTGGCTGCGAAAGTCAGCTAGCCTATCTTTTGTGGCTTTAATTTTTGTGACGTTAGCTTGCTCTTTATCGGCTTCATCAAGTAATTCAAGGTAACGTTCAATGTTCTTTTCGACTCGGTCGATGTGGAATTTAACTTTGCTTGGCGTAAAATTATTGCCTTTGTTGTTGCTAGCTTTAAACTTACTACCATCGATGGCAACAACTGGTTTCTCAAACATATTCAGACGACGGCAGACTTCAACAAACGTTTTGCACACATTTTTTATACCATCTCCGTTGTCTTTTCTAAAATCAGCAATCGTTTTAAAGTCGGGTGCCAACTTACCAAGTAGCCACATCAGTTCAATATTGCGTTGGCATTCGGTTTCTAATCGGCGGGATGATTGAATACGGTTGAGGTAACCATAAAGATACAGTTTTAATAATGTGGCTGGATGATACTTAGGGCGGCCTGTGGACTTTAAAGTTAATCCTTTAAACCCCAATTCAGCTAGATTTAGTTCCTCAATGAAAACATCAATCACTCTGACCGTATTATCTTCACTGACGTAATCTTCCAACGATTCTGGAAATAACGTTGATTGGTCACGACTTTCACCGCTTATAAACTTTGACATACTGCCTCAACCCTCAACTGAATCAATAGTCTAATTATATAAATATCAGTATATTAAGTGAACTAAATGTATAGATTAATAGATCATAAGCAGAACATACTTAGACCAAAAGGTGATCAGAGTTTTCACACAGTCTGTGCCATAAGCCGACCTTGAGACACATAGAGATTAAGACTGCAAAGATACGAAAGCGGAAGTTAGCTTTGGCCTGTTTAACGACAAATATTCCGACAAAGCAGTCATGACTATTAGTTTATTGTTAAATCTAATCTTTCTTTTCGTTCATCTACTCAATAACCCCACGCTAAACGTGACTTTAGCGTGGGGTTAGAGTTCACAGTAATTTTATCTGGATAGCTCTTTTATTTTTTTCTCTGAAAACCAGCGATATAAAACAGGTAAAACAAATAATGTTAACAGTGTTGCAGTTACCAAGCCGCCAACAATAACACTCGCTAATGGGCGCTGTATTTCTGCACCAACACCATTAGACATTAACATCGGTATCAAACCTAAAGCTGATGTTATAGCAGTCATAAGTACAGGTCTTAATCTTGAAGTAGCGCCTTCAAAAACGGCTTTAGATGCTTCTAGACCG
>NZ_BADU01000025.1:0-1946 GCF_000239875.1 Pseudoalteromonas sp. BSi20311
GTAGAGTAAGAGGCAGAACGTAGTCGAACTATTTTTCTGCCTCTCCTCTCCGAACCGTACGTGCACCTTTCAGCGCATACAGCTCTCCGCTTAATTGTGGCTTACAGCCATTACAACATCGCTGTAGCGAGATGTGACAGTATTTCTCATTTCATCTCTAAGATAAGGGTTTGATTCAGGTAATCGCCAACGGAAGGGCAACTTAGGACTGCTCACCAGTCGATATAGTGAAGCGCTACATAAATTACCTCGATTGCTTTTACCAAATAATACCCAAGTCTTGGCCTGATTTGGCGTCGGTCGTTTTATCCACTTCATCATTAATGACTTAACGGAGCAACGATATTTCCGCGCTAGCCATTTTGCTAATTTCCAGAAAACTATACGATCAATTTTACTGTAAACTTTAGCGGTATAATCAGTATGACGATAAAATTGCGCCCAGCCTTTAAGCTTGCGGCTGAGTTGTTCAACTTTGTCTATCTTGCTACAACTGTGATCACTGGATAAAGCTTGGCTCAAGGAATGAGAAAATGCTTTAGCCTTACCATGTGGAATACCAGACACCACACGCATATTCCCTTTAGGACCACGTTTCCTTATGATCCTATGACCAAGGAAGATAAATCCATCATTCACATGCGTAATATGGGTTTTCTCCATGTTAAGTGTGAGTTTAAGTTTACCTTCAAGAAAATTTCGACACTGATCACGAATGGCTTCTGCTTGTTGTTTGTTACCTTTGACAATCACAAGAAAGTCATCGGCATAACGACAATAAGCAACCCCAGGTTTCCATTGTCTATTTTCCTCTAGTGCAATGGTACGCTTATCTTGGATTGTACGATTCCAGTACCAGCGATCTTTACGTGCTTTCTTGCTCAAGTAGCATTTATCCAAATACTGATCAAATTCGTTGAGCATGATATTTGACAATAATGGAGAAATGACACCACCTTGTGGTACGCCTTCGCTTGTTGCACAGAATAGATTACGTTCAATATGTCCTGCTTTGATGAACCGCCAGAGCAATTCATTAAATCGTCGACAATTGATACGCTTACGCACACATGTCATCAGTAATTGATGGTGGACTGTATCAAAATAACTTGATAAATCCCCTTCAATTACCCAGCGCCCACGTGGTTCACTTGAGCCTGTCATTTGTAACTTAACAGTTCTAATGGCGTGATGGACACTGCGTTCAGGTCTAAAACCATAGGATAGTGAATGAAAATCATTTTCCCATATCGGCTCCATTGCCATGAGCATGGCACGTTGCACTATTCTGTCTCTTAAGGTGGGTATGCCTAAAGGGCGTTGCTTTCCATTCGCTTTAGGAATATAAATTCGTCTGGCAGGCATTGGTTGATAATTACCCGAGAGTAAATCATTTCTGATCCCATCTAAGTAATCAGTCAGCTTATCCTGTAAGTGAATTTTAGTTATTCCATCAACGCCAGGTGTTTTGGCACCTTTTGAAGAAAGCGTTACTTCAGCCGCTTGGCAAAGCCATTGTGGGTGACTGATAAGGCGCAGTAATCGATTAACGCGACGCGCTTTATCGGTTGCTGTCCATGTTGCTAATTTACGTTGCAGTTCGCTGATTATCACAGGTCTTCACCTCATTAAGGTCAGGTAATTTGCTTGCGCAAATCAATTAAACTGCGCCCCTTCGCCATGTAATGGGCTTTCCCCATCTCAGACTACTACGAACGCTCCGCCAGCTTGTTTGTCATCGGGGTCGTGCTCCCTTAGCATTCAAACAAACCTTCCCCGGTTTACCTATCTGAACTCGAACATATTGGGGTGGATGCCGATCGCAGTCTTTAACCTTATCGTGCTGTAAGGTGATAATACTTAAACGCTGAATTGTGATTTAGCGTTTATCCATTGATAAATACCTACGTGTGATTTATCAAGTCGGCAATAATACTCATACATTT
>NZ_BADU01000024.1:0-1281 GCF_000239875.1 Pseudoalteromonas sp. BSi20311
TTTGAACGCGGTGAATATAGTAAGCATTGGCAGCGCGTTCACCAAACTAAGCAGTCTAATAATTTAATAATCAGAGCAGTAAAACGCAGTATTGATATTTTAGGCTCTGCTATTGGCTTAATTGTTCTGTCTCCTGTAATGCTCATGGTTGCATTGGTGATTAAGTTCAGCTCTAAAGGACCTGTGTTGTTTAAACAGTTAAGAGTAGGGCAAAGTGATGATGACTTTGTGGCACTTTTTAACGTATTAAAATTTCGCTCTATGGTGGTTGATGCTGAGGTTAAAAGTGGAGCAGTGTGGGCAAGTAAAGATGATCCGCGTATTACCCCTGTAGGGCGCTTTATTCGTAAGACACGGTTAGATGAATTACCTCAGCTTTGGAACGTACTCATAGGTGATATGTCGTTGATAGGCCCTCGCCCTGAACGGCCTGTTTTTTATTCAAAACTTGAAAAAGATATTCCCTATTTTTGTCAGCGTACCTATGGCATAAAGCCAGGCATATCTGGGTTAGCGCAAGTAATGAATGGCTATGATGAAACTATTGACGATGCACGTAATAAAATTGGTTGGGATTACGCCTATATGTTGAGTACTTCATCAGCTCGTAGCTGGTGTTATATGGAATTGACTATTTTCTTTAAAACATTGGTTGTTATTTTTACCGGTAAAGGCCAATAACCCGCTTCGCATAATGCAATTGCACACCCAAAAAGCAATTGCATTATGCACCTCCATTTCAAAATCCAATCAAAAAACCAATAAATGTTATATTTTTCAATGCATTAAATTTGGCATTCTTCTTGTAATTGTCTATTTGAATTCATACTTTTAATAGGTAATTAAAATGAAAAATGTAGCCAATAAAATAGATAACACCGTTGTTACCATTCCTAATGACTTTTCAGGCTTTGCTGTCGATGAGCTAAAAGATCAGTTTGAGCTGCTCGTTGAGCAAGACTCAAATTGTGTTGTTTTAGACTTTTCTAAAACCGAATTTATCGACTCTTCCGGAATAGGTGCTATTGTTTTTCTATATAAAAGAATTGAAAAACAAAGTAATAAGCTATCTTTACTTAATGTCACCGGACAGCCGTTTAAGTTAATGAACTTATTAAGAGTGGATAAAACCATTCCATTTATTGATGCAGTATAGAGGTTATCAGGGAGAGTTTTATGAAGGCGCGCATAGTAATTTTCATTTTCATGTTTTTAGGCGGATGTGCTTCTTGGCCAGATGAAGGACAAGGAGGCTTGGCCGAAAAATATCAAAACTATCCA
>NZ_BADU01000023.1:0-18236 GCF_000239875.1 Pseudoalteromonas sp. BSi20311
CCTAAAAGCTCAGCTAGTTGCTTGCTTACTGCTTCAACCGCTTGTGTACCGTCTAGTTTATGGTACTGCGTGTTACCCGCTTTCGCTTCTGCTTGGTAGTAGTCAACCAATGGCATTGTTTGCTCATGGTAAATACCTAAGCGTTTACGAACTGTCTCTTCGGTATCATCTGCACGAATAATAAGTTCTTCACCTGTTTCGTTGTCTTTACCTTCCTCTTTTGGTGGATTGTAAACAACATGATAAACACGACCAGAACCTGGATGAACACGACGTCCGCCCATACGCTCAACAATAACTTCATCAGCAACATCAAATTCAATAACGTGATCAACCACTACGCCATTTTCTTTCATAGCATCAGCTTGTGGAATTGTACGTGGGAAACCATCTAGTAAGAAGCCTTTCTCACAATCTGGTTTTGCAATACGCTCTTTAACAAGGCCAATAATAATATCGTCAGAAATAAGCTGACCTGCGTCCATTACTTTTTTTGCTTCTAGGCCAAGTGGTGTGCCTTCTTTAATTGCAGCTCGTAGCATATCACCGGTAGAAATTTGTGGAATACCGTATCTATCCATTAAAAACTGAGCTTGAGTACCTTTACCTGCACCCGGCGCGCCCAAAAGAATAATGCGCATATCATTGTCCCCTAATATGAGAGTTTATTTTAAAGTCTGAATTCTTCCATAAGCGCTGCAGATACTCAAGTAACTTATACTAATTGTCTATACAACAGCGCATAAAAAAGGGAACAGACGTTCCCTTTTTACTCAATCATTGATTTTTAATACTTATTTGCTTAAATCAAGCATAAGTTTATTTAAGCGAGTTACAAATCCAGTTGGATCTTTAAGCGTACCGCGCTCTGCAAGCAAGGCTTGGTCTAGTAGTACATGTGACCACTGTGCAAACTTATCTTCGTCTTGCTCATCATTTAAGTGCTTAACCAGTTGGTGATCTGGGTTTAATTCAAACACAGGCTTAGCCTCTGGAACAGCTTGACCTACTGACTCCATTAGCTTTTGCATTTGCGAGCTCATGTCGTTGTCATCGCTCACTACACACGCTGGTGAGTCAGTTAAGCGGTGAGTAAAGCGTACATCTTTAACATCATCACCTAACGCAGTTTTGATGCGCTCAACTAAGCCTGCAACTTCTTTTTCAGACTCTTCTTGTGCTTTTTTAGTTTCTTCGTCATCTAGCTTACCTAAGTCTAAATCACCACGGGTAATTGACTGAAATTGCTTTTCGCCAAATTCCGTTAAATGGCTCATCATCCACTCATCTACACGATCGCTTAGCAACAATACTTCAATGCCTTTTTTACGGAAGATTTCTAAGTGTGGTGAATTTTTAGCAGCAATAAATGAGTCAGCAACCACATAGTAAATTTTATCTTGGCTGTCTTTCATGCGCTCAATGTATTGCTCAAGTGAAACATCTTGAGTTTCTGAGTCGGTGTGCGTTGATGAAAAGCGCAGTAATTTAGCAATGCTTTCTTTGTTGGCCGCATCTTCAGCTGGGCCTTCTTTCATTACCTGACCAAATTCATTCCAAAATGTTTGGTAATCATCAGCTTTGTTTTTAGCCATACGCTCAAGCATTTTAATAATACGCGACGTACACCCCTTACGAATAGCTTGGGTTACTTTGTTGTCTTGTAAAATTTCACGCGATACGTTTAGCGGTAAATCGTTTGAGTCTAATAAGCCTTTAACAAAACGTAAGTAGCTTGGCATAAACTGTTCAGCGTCATCCATAATAAACACGCGTTGCACATAAAGTTTTAAACCACTTTGGCGCTCACGGTTCCATAAATCAAAGGGTGCTTTTTTAGGAATGTATAACAAACTGGTGTATTCAGTTTTACCTTCAACTTTGTTATGTCCCCAGCTAAGCGGATCTTCCCAGTCGTGGCTTACATGCTTATAAAACTCTTTGTATTCGTCCTCAGAAATTTCTGATTTGTCACGTGTCCACAATGCAGTTGCACGGTTAATGCTTTCCCACTCACCTGGAACAGCTGGGATTTTTTCACCATCTTCACCTTCAGACTCAGGTACTTCTGCCTTGTACATTTGTACTGGTGTAGAAATATGATCAGAGTATTTAGTGACGATACTGCGAAGACGCCACTCATCTGCATATTCATTTTCTTCTTCACGAAGATGTAAAATAATGTCTGTACCACGGCCTTCTTTTTCGATTTCTTGTAGCGTGTACTCGCCTTCACCTTTTGACTGCCATTCAACCGCTGTAGTCTCTCCTGCTTTACGAGTACGAACAGTCACTTCATCAGCAACAATAAATGCTGAGTAAAAACCAACACCAAACTGGCCAATAAGCTGTGAATCTTTACTTTGATCGCCTGTTAAGTTTTTGAAAAATTCAGCCGTACCCGACTTAGCAATGGTGCCTAATGAGCTGATCACTTCATCACGCGTCATACCAATACCATTATCAGAAATGGTTACTGTGTTAGCGTCTTTATCGGCGCTTATACGTACGCGTAAATCCGCATCACCTTGATAAAGGTCACCGTTTGAAAGGGCTAAAAAGCGCAGTTTATCGGCTGCGTCAGATGCATTTGATACAAGCTCGCGTAAAAAGATTTCTTTATTTGAATAAAGCGAGTGAATCATTAAGTTTAATAGTTGTTTTACTTCTGTTTGAAAGCCTAATGTTTCTTTTTGTGCTGCAGTCATTTATGTATCTCCAATTTGCAAAGTGTCTGCGTTATGCACTTAATATGGGGTGAGCCGTGAGAAGTTCAAGTAAAAAAATAAAAAAACCCATTCAAAGACACTTTAAAGGGCTTAATCAACTAAAAAGGCGTTGCGGCATGCCCGTGCATTGGCTTATCAGTGCGTGGATGAACAAAAAATAAGTCGCTGGCATGTAATAATAACCGTTGAGCTCTCTGCTCACTGCAATCATTTTTATATAAATCACAGCCGAGTATGGGGTGGCCAAACGTTAGGCTATGTATCCTAAGTTGATGAGTGCGTCCAGTTATAGGAGTAAAATCGACCAAGGTTTTTTGCTCTTTATTAAAACGTTTAACCACTTTAAATTGAGTCTGCGCGGGTTTGCCGCTCTGGTGGCAAATTTTCACTTTCGGAAATAACATTTTATCTTTTGCTATAGGCGCAGTAATCACTCCCTGAGACTCAGCAACTAGACCCGCGAGCATTGCGCGGTAATATTTTTTAACATTTCTGGATTGAAATTGCTGATTCAGTGCTTTAACTGCTTGCTCGTTAAGTGCCACCACCATTACTCCTGAGGTGCCCAAATCTAAACGGTGAGGTAATATCGCTTTAGGAAACGCTGCGGTAACGCCTTGCTGGCCATTGACAAGCCTATAGTGAACCGAATCCCAGTTAAGAGGGTTTTTACCCGACAAACTTAACAAACCGCTAGGTTTATTGATCAACAAAATATCATCATCTTGATAAATAATTTTTATGTGTTCATGGCAAACAGGTGCGATAAAGTCATCAACAATCACATTAGCACTTTGGGTTATTGCAGCCATACCATCCTTAAGTTTTATTTATATTGCAATCAAAGCCAATAAAAAAGCCTACAACATGTATGTAGGCTTTTAAAGTAAGTTCAAATAGTTAAGCTTAAAATAAACTATTCATGGCTGACTAAGCGCCGGCCACTAAATGCATGCATTAAGGTTGTGCCATCGACTAAATCAAGCTCGCCACCCACAGGAATGCCGTGAGCTATTCGCGATGCACCCACTTTATACTTATGACAAAGCTGGGCAATATAATGAGCCGTTGTTTCACCTTCAACCGTTGGGTTAGTGGCTAATATAACTTCATTAATACCGCCGTGCGCAAGTTTTTGTTCAAGCAGGTCCAGGCCAATTTCTTTAGGGCCTATACCATCAATCGGTGACAAATGCCCCATTAATACAAAGTAGAGTCCTTTGTATTGGCCTGTTTGTTCAATCGCTAACACATCTGTAGGCGACTCAACCACACATAAAATGCCACTGTCTTGGCGCTTAGTGCTTAAGCAAATATCACATTGCGCTTGCTCGGTAAACGTACGGCACGACTGACAATGCCCTACAGCCGTCATCGCTTTTGTTAGCGCATTACCAAGCTGAGTGCCGCCTTTACGGTCGCGCTCTAATAAATGAAATGCAATACGCTGAGCAGATTTCGGGCCAATACCTGGCTGACAACGCAGTGCTTCAATAAGCGATGTTAAACTATCTGAAAGTTGCATAGTTGCTTAGAACGGCATTTTCATACCAGGTGGTAATTGCATACCGCCTGTTACTTTGCCCATGCGCTCTTGAGTTTCTTCAGCAACACGGCGAACAGCATCATTACACGCTGCTGCTAGTAAATCTTCAATCATGTCTTTGTCGTCTTCCATTAAGCTTTCATCAAGCTCAACACGACGAACATTGTGGTTACCAAGCATGGTTACTTTTACTAAACCAGCACCGGCTTCACCAACCACTTCCATCGCTGCGATTTCTTCTTGGGCTTTTTGCATGCGCTCTTGCATTTGCTGCGCTTGCTTCATCATGTTACCCATTCCACCTTTAAACATAATCGTCTCTCTTTCTTTTAATACATTAACTGGAGTATAAATAAGGGCACTGGTCGTTAATTACAATGCCTGAATACTGTTTTCGTCAATTTCAGCGCTAAATAGCTGTTGGAATTGTACTATATTTTCATCGCTGGTGATCACATCAATCGCTTGCTGGTGACGACCGGCATCAATTTTTTGTTGAATCAAATAAGGTGAGTCAATCACCCCGCTAGCAAAATCAATATTAAGCTCAACGTTGTGTCCATAAATAGTAGATAACGCCACATTTAACTTTTGACGTAACATTGGCGTATCTAAATGCTTTTGCGATTCATCGACCTCAATATGAAAATGATTGTCTTGTTTGGTAAAAATTGAATGCAATGCAAACTGGCGCATGCGTCCGCCAAGTCCCATACGCTTTATTAAATAGGCCCATTCGTCTTGTTGATGGGCAAACCTAATTTCACTAATTGGGCTTTGAAAATCATCAGGTACCGGAATACTAGGCTCTTGTTCAACAACAGGTGCTGGTTTTTGCGGGTTAATTTGCTCTAATAGCTCGGGTGCTAAATTTTCAGTAATCGTTTGATGCTTGGCTTTAAAGTCAACTTTGCTCGCTGGTTTGTTTACTACCTGAGCTTGGCTCCCCTGTGCTGGGAGCTGAGGCTTTTTTTGTAGGTCATCGCTCACCTCACTATCCCATGGGGGTGGCTGCTGCGATACAGTTTGTGCTTCATTTCTGGCAGGTCGGCTAAATTCAGGTTTTATCGGTGCTGGTTTTTCTTCAGTTGGCTTATCAATAGCGGCACTTGAAAGCTTACCGGCACCCGAAATGTTTCTATCGCGTAAAATACGCGCTATTGCTGACTGTGCTCGCGCTTCTTGCTCACCCATTGATGACGCAGAGTGATCTGCGTTACTAGCGACATTTGCTAACTCAGGGTTAAACCCTTGATCAACCGCGCTACTCATTACATCATCGTATTGTGCGGCAATAGTTTGTTCTACATCACTGTGCTGCATATAGGCATCATCTTCACTTTGACGCTGCGCTTGTTCATCACTTATTACAGGGGTATCGACAATTTGAGGCTGACTTTGTACCGAACTTTGCTCATTCTGTGTTTGGCTATTATCAGGCTGTAAAACCTCAGGCTCAGCGGCTTTTTTTGGCTGCGTATTAGTTGCTAATGGCTGAGTTTGAGGTGTATTACTCTGCGCTGGCTTATTTTTATTTAAAATATCACGCAGTGCATTAGCACGCCCTGCGCTATTTTGCTCTGGCGCAGCTTGTGAGCTAGGTTCAGGTTGAATGGTTTGGAGCTGCGCAGGTTCAAATGCTAGCAATCTGAGCATAATCATTTCGAAACCTAAACGAGGCTCAGGTGCCCATTGTAAATCTTTTTTGCCGTTAAGTAATAGCTGGTAATACACTTGAATTTGTTGAGCATGGGTATGCGCTGCAACATGCTCAATGTAATCAGCGTTATTGCTATCAAGCGCCGCCGCTTCAGGGACTAATTGACTCAATTGAATCACATGCGTTAGCGCAATTAAGTCGTCAAGCAGCGCAATATAATTTGGATTTCGGCTAGCGACTTGAGCCACTTCATTCATCAGGGCTGTGCCATCTTGCGCTAATAGTGCCGCAAGTAAGCTCTGACTGTAATGCGTGTCCATTAAACCAAGCATGTCTTGTACAGCTTGATTTTTAATATCACCATTTGTTTGAGCAATCGCCTGATCGGTCAGACTTAATGCATCTCGCATACTACCATCGGCCGCTTTGGCAATAATACTTAGCGCATCATTATCGAAGTTAAGCTGCTCATGGGTAAGCACATGCTCAAGCTGTTGCTTAATCTCAGCTTGCGACAATGCATTCAGATTAAACTGTAAACAGCGAGATAAAATAGTCACTGGTAATTTTTGAGGATCAGTGGTTGCGAGCAAAAATTTCACATGCTCAGGCGGCTCTTCAAGCGTTTTTAATAACGCATTAAAGCTGTGCTTTGACAACATGTGTACTTCATCGATTAGATATACTTTGTAACGTCCGCGCGTTGGCGCATATTGAACGTTATCAAGTATCTCACGCGTATCCTCAACCTTAGTGCGTGAGGCCGCATCTATTTCGAGTAAATCAATGTAGCGCCCTGCCTCTATATCAACACAGCTACTACATTGACCACATGGTGTGGCAGATATACCTTCATCACAATTTAAGCTTTTAGCAAAAATACGGGCAATGGTGGTTTTACCAACACCACGGGTTCCAGTGAATAAATAAGCGTGATGCAGTCTATTTTGAGTCAGCGCGTTTACCAACGCCTGTTTTACATGAGACTGCCCAACCAATTCATGAAAGGTTTGAGGACGCCATTTTCTCGCTAGAACCTGATAACTCATCGATTATTCGCCTTCGAATTCAACCAATTTTAAAATATTGATGCCCATTTTTTCAATACGTTGCTCACCACCAAGCTCTGGAAGTGATACAACAAAGGCAGCATCTGTGGCGTTACCGCCTAATTTTGCAACCAACTTGGCTGTTGCTTCAATTGTACCACCGGTCGCCAACAAGTCGTCAACTAACAAGACTTTATCACCGGCTACAATCGCATCAGTATGAAGCTCTAGTGTATCTTCGCCATATTCGAGTTGGTAATCTTGGCGAATAACTTCGCGCGGTAATTTACCTGGTTTACGAACAGGGATAAAAGGAATTCCCAAAGCATAAGATAGCGGAGCACCAAAAATAAAGCCACGTGATTCAGTGCCGATAATTTTAGTAAAACCTTGGTCTTTATAAGCGTCAATAAATGCATCTATGGTTGCTTTAAACGCTTCAGGGTTTGCCATTAGGGTTGTTACATCGCGAAACATAATGCCCGCTTTAGGATAATCAGCAATTGTAGTAATGCTGTTTTTGATAATTGCTGGTGTTACTTGAGTCATAATTTTAACTGCTCAATGATTAATATTACAAAGCAGGTGATTATAACCTTAAGTGGTCGTAAATTGCGAGTTTGCGATAATTATAAAGTGTCGGGAGAGGGAAGTGATAAAAATGTAAGGCTGATGAAAAACAACAGCCTTAAAATAAAACCTGATTAAGTTAAGCTGGTGATCCAACCTAAAATGGCATTTAAACACCCTATTCCAGCAAATACGGCTAAGAATGCAAAAAAGTAAGCCGCATTGAACGGGTCTTTAAAGTCTTTATCATCTGACATGGGTACAACCTTTTATTAAGCACAACAAATAAAGGCGCTATAATAGACGATGTGAAATAATCAATAAAGAGCTTAGTCTTGATTTTTTGTCACTATAATTTGCCGCTGTGCCATAGCTGTTAAGGTACTGAGTGCCCCTTGTGTTATTTGCTCAAGATTAAATTGTGGTGCATTTTCACTAACCTGTTGGCAAACCTGCTCAAACGTACTCCCCGCTTCATTTTCAATAATAGACAGTAGCATGGCGGTCATGGCATTGGTGGCCAAAAATTGCACCTCATCACTCTCATCGCGGTAAACAACAAAGAAATACGGCTGCTCTGAAGGCTGTTGAGGTTGAAATTCTTCACTTATATGTTGCACTGGATAGTCGTAGCTTAAGTTACGCGCTGTTTTAGATAAATACAAAGGAGAATGAGTAAGCTTATTAGTGCTTAGAGGGAGCTCACGGGGGTCAGCCTTCATTACAGACACGTCAAGCTCAATCCATTCATAATGAGCTAGCGCCAGCATAAATACCGGATCAGACTCTTTAGGTACATAGCTTGTCATTAAATAGGTAATAAATTCTTCAGCAATATCTAAAAAGTAAGGAGACTGGCAATCATGTTCACTAAAAAATTGACGAACCAGCAATAGCCACTGTTGCTCACTATAGAGTGTTTTTAAAACTGGAAATGCCGATGAAACAAAGCCATTAATATTATTAAAAAACAGATCCCGATAAATGGCCATTCGCCTGTCTTCAATATCGGTTGGACACGGCTGCATATTAGGCTCTCGAATATGGGCCATAAATTCATTTTGTACATCAATAAAACTCATGATAACGACTCTTTTGAAACCCTGAAATAGCAAGTATTTGTTAAATACTAACGGCTAAGCGCTTTGTGCTGTTGATAACAACTTAAGGTGCTTTGCTTGTAATTGATGGATTATATCCAGCTCTTTAATTAACACGTTAATAGGTGGAATATTAAAATCTCGCTCTAGCAGTGTGGGAAAAACACCATGTGCTTGATATGCGCTATCGAGCAATTGCCAGACAGGGTCAATAACATCTGCGCCATGAGTATCTATAATAAGGTCATCAGCTTCATTGTAGTGACCTGCAACATGGCAATAGGCAATTTTATTGGTTGGTAGCCCACTTAAAAACGCTTGTGCATCATAGCCATGATTAATCGAGTTCACATAAATATTATTAACGTCTAACAACAGCTGGCAATTAGCGTCTTCTAAAATAGCATTGGTAAATTCAAGCTCCGATAGTTGCTGACCAGGGGCACCATAATAAGACACATTTTCGAGCACAAGTGGTCGCTCTAATATATCTTGTACCTGTTTAACCCGAGAAACGACATGTTTAATCGCTTCTTCAGTAAAAGGAATTGGCATTAAGTCATACATATGGCCTTTACCTGAGCAATAGCTCAAGTGTTCGCTATAAACTTTAATATCGTGGTTATCAAAGAAGTTTTTTAACGACTTTATAAATTCAATATCGAGCGGCTCCGGTGAGCCAATAGAAAGTGACAAACCGTGGCAAACAAAGTGATTATTATTAGTTAACTGTTTAAATTGCTTTTCAAAGCGCCCGCCTAGTTTTAACCAGTTCTCTGGAGCTACTTCCATAAACTCAATTTGTTTTGGTATTGCATTTTCAAGCTCATCTAGCATTTCTCTTCGCAAACCTAAACCGACCATGCCAAAGTTAGGTGTTTGAATGTGAGCCATAATAAAACCTCATATTAAATAAAAAGGGCCTAATGGCCCTCTCACTTGTATCAAAAAAAGAAAAATTTAGTGGTTACCACCACATTTACCTTCGCCACACTTACCTTCTTTTTTTGCTTTAGCGTCACCGCCACATTTGCCTTCTTCGGCTTTGCCTACTTTTTTGGCTTTACCTTGTGCGCCGCATTTACCTTCACCGCACTTACCTTCTTTTTGAGCTTTGCCTTGTGCACCGCATTTACCTTCGCCAGCTTTACTTTCTTTCTTAGCTTCGCCGCCACATTTACCTTCGCCGCACTTGCCTTCTTTTTGGCCTTAGCATCACCGCCGCATTTACCTTCGCCGCACTTGCCTTCTTTTTTCGCTTTAGCATCACCGCCGCATTTACCTTCGCCGCACTTGCCTTCTTTTTTCGCTTTAGCGTCGCCGCCACATTTACCTTCGCCGCACTTGCCTTCACCAGCGTCTAATTGATAACCAGCTACCATTTGTTGAAATTCAAATGGGTTGGCTTGTACATCTGCACTGGCCATACTTGCACTGCCAACAACCACTGCGCCGAGTGTTAATGCAATTGAATTTTTCTTTATTGTATTCATTTTTTATTACCTTCTAAACTTGTTGAACATCATTATACAAGTAGACCTGCATAAAACTAAAAACTTTCACATTATCTATTTTTTCAAAAATAACTTAGTAAACTAACTATAAACCCTAATAAGCGTTTTATCAATTTATGATTTACAGGTAAACTGGCGCTCTTTTTCAGTAATAAATTAATCACACTATGAAACTTGTTTTAGCACCGATGGAAGGTGTCGTTGACTTTAAAATGCGCCAACTACTCACCGACATAGGTGGCTTCGATCTTTGTGTGACCGAATTTATCCGTGTTGTAGATACTTGCCTTCCAGATAAAGTATTTCACCGTTATTGCCCTGAACTTAAAAATGCGGGGCTCACTCGTAGTGGTACTCCAGTTCGCATTCAGTTATTAGGCCAAGTAGCCGACGTTTTAGCTGAAAATGCTGTAAAAGCAATTGGCTTAGGCTCTCATGGTGTTGATTTAAACTTTGGTTGCCCAGCAAAAACTGTCAATAAAAGCAAAGGCGGTGCTGTATTACTCAAAGATCCAGATCATATGTACTCGATTATAAAAACGGTAAGGGATGCCGTTGATGATGAGCATGAAGTAAGTGCTAAAATTCGCTTAGGTTTTGATGATGATAGTAACAGCCAAGAAATTGTCGATGCCGTTGTTAGCGCTGGTGCTAACAGCATTGCTATACATGCACGTACTAAACGCGATGGCTACAATCCACCCGCCTATTGGGAAAAAATCCCTCCTTTGGTCAAAGATAAAAAAAATTGCAGTGGTCGCCAATGGGGAGATTTGGCAGGTAGAAGATGCCCTTTTATGCCAAAAGCGCAGCGGTTGCACTGACTTAATGATTGGTCGTGGCGCGCTTTCACATCCTGATCTAGCAAGAAAAATTAAAGCGCAGGTTAATAAAGAAAGCTACAGTGAACTGACATGGGAAAATATTTTACACCATATTATTCATTCATCTATGCACCAAACAGCAAGCAAAGATACTAAATACTTTGCATCTCGAACAAAACAATGGCTTGGTTATTTAAAACGCCAATATCCACAAGCAGGACTATTATTTGATGAAATTCGTCGTTTAAAAGCCAAGGATGAAGTAGCCGAAGTGTTAAAGAAGTATGCGAAAGCGCCACAATTTGATACAAATCATAACATCTAAGATAATCTAACTAGATAATAGCAGTATCACTGAGGACTAATTTAAGGGTTATACTGCTAATGCATCATCAGCAACGACTAAACGATGAAATTGAAAGTGTTAAAGCGACTATATTAGGTTTGTTGTCACAATCAACCCACCCTACACATCAAAATCTGTTCTGCATCCTAACCCATACATCCAATGAAGAGTGGCTCGATTTAGCAGCTCAACAATTAGGTAATGAGTATAATCCGTTAATTGAACGAATGAACAAGCTTGAAGCAGCAATTAGCCAAATGGATATTGGTCAATATGGCTACTGTTGTGACTGTGAGGAAAAAATATCAGCGCAGCGCTTGGAGCAAGACCCTGCAGCGCAGCGATGTGATCAGTGCGCTAGTTAATAGCGCACTAAAGTTTAATTAAGTAGTTGTGGAGCAAAACTAAACGCTTGCCCTGGATAAAAAATAATATCCTCAACTAATATGCTCGCATCTTCTTCACTAATATTTAAACGTTTTAGTAAATTTAAACGCGCTTGCGATAATGTCCACGCATGATAATGCACCCCTAGATCAGTTTCCATCATCGTTAAATAGAGTCGCTTATCCGCAGCCGTTAATTGCTTATTGTTAGCACGTTGAGGTAAAAGCATATAACCCGTTGACCAGTCTAAACCTAATAGTTGCGTCTCTTTTAAAAATGTTTCGCTAAGCTGCGATACATCAGAGATACCCACCGTTATTTGCTCGGTTGAGCTTTGCATTGTTTTAAACTTACTATCTATAAGGCTTAGCCACTCAAGCGGTGAAAGCACATCATTTGCAAAATAATTTAGTTTGCTCTGATACCATTGGCTGCCATTAGCAAGACCAGACAATCCAATACTGCCTCTTGGCTTATACTGCGTTAAGTAATTATTTAATACACTCAGAGACTCATTTAGCTCAATAGGTGTGTTAGTACTATTAATTGCTTGCTGCACATAATATTTTAAATAACTGTGCTCTATTTTATTAAGCTTTAAGTTACTTTGCTCAGCGGCTTTAAGCTGTGTTTGAACAAATATCAGCCAGTAATCAATGCTTTTATACTGAGCATCATTTTTAACTATCGAAAGCATGTTTGATAACACATCAGTGTGTGCAGGCCATGCAAAATAGCGCTCTGGGAATCGCTCAGCAATAACTAAATAATTAACCTGATTGGTTTGCTCTGCTGATAACTGCATTTGCATTAGCTGCTGATAAATAGCGTGGCGACGCTCTAAATAAGCATCTGTAAAAGGGAGCTGCTCATTACTGAGCTGTGTAACCTGTGAATTCGGCTGCGCACTTAAAGCCGTATTAAGTGATATTAACGCGCTTTGCGCTTCTTCATAAGATGAAAATATATCCGTAGGCTTAGAGCAAGACGTTAATAGCAAACAAAATAGCAGTGAAATAATAGGCGTTTTTTTCATGTTAATTCCAATAAAAAAAGCCCCAATGGGGCTTTTTAAAAATACTAGAGTACATTAAATACTAAATTTTAACACCGTTGCGAGCGGCTTTATCTTTAATATATGTAGCCCAACCTTTAGCAAACCTACGTGTGCTTGGGTCGTCCATGGCTTTAGTAATAGCAGCATAAGCTTGCTTATACTTACCTTGGTAGTAAAACGCTTCAGCTAAATCTGAATAAATAGTGCCTTTTTTATCAGAGCCAAGCTCTAATGCTTTGTTCAAACGAACAACAGCAGCACTGAATTTTTCAGATTGTAAAAGTAATGAACCTGCTTTGCGGTAAAGCTCAGCGTCATTATCAAATTTAGCAGCTTCTTCGTAATACTTAGCAGCTTTCTCTATATCTTTCGAACGATGGTAGTTACTAGCAATCGCGCTAATATTTTGCTTAGTGCGTTTTACTTTCTCTTCTTTAACAGCCTTTTCAAGCGTTACTGCTGCTTTGTAAGGAATTTCGTTTAAAGAATAAAAGTTAGCCAGTACTTTGTATTCAACTTCGTTTTCGAAGTAACCATTCTTGTATGCAACTTCCATAGTTGCTAGCCCTTTCTGGTAGTCTTCGGTTTGTAAATAATACTTACCTAAACCTACCCAAGACTTTTTGTCTTCAGGCCATACACGAACAATTTCTTCTGCAACTTTAACCATATCTTGATATTGCTTTTTCTCAAAATAGGCAGCTAATTTAAGTTGATAAGGAGCTTTATTTGGCTCTTCAGATAACTTAATTGCTTTGTTTGCCGGTTCAAGAACCTGATCAAATTGTTTAAGCTCATAGCTTGCTTGCGCAATACGAGTGTAAACTTTCGGGTCCTCTTCACCTGTGAAGTCCATCCAATCAGAATATGCTTGCTTGGCAGCACTGTATTGTTCAGTACCCGCATACATATCGCCCAAGGTTTTTAAACCTTGAGCCTGATCAGCAAAGTTCAATACATCCGGTGCAATCGCTGCTTTCATATACTTAATTGCAACTTTGTATTGCTCTTTTTGAGCGTACATGCTGCCTAAGTAACGATTAACAGTTGCTTTATCAAAGTCATTAGACGGATCTAACTCTTTCAATAACGCTATTGCACCATCAACATCATCTTCGTTATACAAATCAAACGCTTTAATTACTTTTTTACCAGTACGTTCGCCCATGATTTTAGTCTTTGCTTTCTTACGCTCTTCAATCTTTGCGTAATCTGGCGCCGCTAAAACAGGTGCAGTTAATGATGCACCTGACACAGACATAAGAATTGCAAGTGCAGTTACTTTAGAAAAATTTCTCATTACTCGCCTCCTTAGTTGCCTTGGTTAAGTTTAAAGTCTAGTTGAACTTGTAAACCAACTTGCTTTTGTGGTTTCCCGTCAATGATCTTAGGACGGTATTTCCACTTACGCAATGCACGTTTAGCTTCACGGTCAAAGATACGTTTTGGATCTGCGTCGATAACATCAACGTCAATCACGCCACCTAACTCATCAATTGTGAACGAAAGTTGAACCCAACCTTCTTTACCATCACGTGCTGCTTGTGTTGGATATTTTGGTTCAATACGAACGATAGGTGTCGCATCACCATCTCGTCCAAATGCACCTGGACCACTTAGTCCACCGGCCGTGCTTCCCACATCGATACTTGGCATATTAAATGACAAGCCACCAGTATTTGGGTTGCTATTTTCCGGCTGTGGCGGCTGCGGTTTAGGCGGCTGCTTTGGCGGTGGCGGAGGCGGAGGCGGTACACGCTTCCTCTCCTGCACCTTAGATTCAGGCGGATTCGTCATAATTTCGACTATGATCTGCTCTTTTTGTTCCGTATTACGGTCAGCCCCACCAGAGATGAGGTATGCCATGAAGTAGAACAAGCCGAAAGTAACTGCCCCACCTGCAATCAGTGAAAACAGAAAACGAATCATTACTGATCTCCAGCTATTGAAATTCTCAGGTTATCACCCGTCGCTTTAATCTGGTCCATCACTTTAACCACTGTGCCGTGTTTTGCTTCTTTATCAGCTTGCAAAATTACAACATCAGTAGGTTGTTCTGCTAATAAACTTTCGATTTTTGCTGAAACACGTTCAACATCAACTTGCTGTTTATCAATCCAGATTGCACCGTCACTACGAATTGCAATAAAAATGTTAGCATTTTTTTGCTTCGTAGCTTGGGCAGCTTTTGGTTTATTGACCTCGATACCAGCCTCTTTAACGAACGATGTAGTTACGATAAAGAAAATAAGCATGATAAATACGATGTCAAGCATTGGCGTCATATCTACCGCTGCTTCTTCTTCTTCACGAAAACGTTGTTTACGTGCCATATTTAATTCTCTCTCTAGTGATGAGGCATACTATCTACAAGCTTGGCTTTCACCATTCTCGCTCTTGCCTCAAGGCGTGAGCTAAAGAATACCCCAGATAGTGCCGCAACCATTCCAGCCATTGTTGGGATTGTTGCCATTGATATGCCTGATGCCATTAAACGTGCATTACCTGTACCTTGGGTTGCCATGGTTTCAAAAACCGCGATCATACCCGTAACAGTACCAAGTAAGCCTATTAAAGGACATATAGCTACTAATGTTTTAATCAACAACATACGCTGATCTAATTTTTCAGACGCTTCAGAAATCCATGCTTCACGGATTCTGTGTGCGTACCAAGACGTAGTGTCTTGGCGGGCATCCCACTTAGCTACAATTTCCTTCGTTAAACGAGGAAACTCAGCAAGTAAGAACCAATAGCGCTCAATCATTAAAACCCACATAAGAAAGAGTGCTATCGCGACCACGTATAAAACCTGGCCGCCTGTGCCAACAAAATCCCTGATAGATTCCCAGATCTCCATCAGGACTAGCATTAGGCTTTCTCCTTCTCCGCGTGAGTCGCGATGATACCCGCGCTTTGCTCATCAAGGATATGTAGTACCGACTTACTACGACCTGCAACAATTGAATGAAGTAGGATAAGTGGTAGTGCTGCAATTAGACCTAGCGCTGTAGTTACAAGTGCTAGAGAGATGTTACCAGCCATGATCTTCGGATCGCCCGTACCGAACAATGTGATTGTTTGGAACGTTAGGATCATACCGATTACCGTACCTAGTAGACCCAGTAATGGTGCGATAGCAGCAAGGATCTTGATGATGTTAATACCCGCTTCGATGCGTGGCGTTTCACGTAGAATCGCTTCATCAAGTTTAAGCTCAAGGTTTTCAACATCTTGATTTTTGTTGTCAGAGTACACTTTAAGAATACGACCCAATGGGTTGTTTGTATTCGGTGTAGACAAGTTCTTAAGCTGACCTTTGATCTTAGAAGTAGTAAGCGCTAAATCAACGAAACGTACTAAGAAGATTAAAAGACCTACAGCAAGCAATACGGTGATGATGTAACCAACTTCAGCACCTTGCTCGTAGTACTCCATAAGAGACTTTTTCTGCGTGTTGATACGTAAGATTGCACCACGTGTAGGATCCACGTATACGCCAGCGTAGTTATCAGCTGAAGTACCTTCTAGATCAGAAATACCTTTTAAGATATAGCTGTCAGGTTGCTTACCTAGAGGCTGTATAGACTTAGTCTCTGGTGAGTAGATTAAGTAGCCATCGTCTGTAACTAAGTTGAAGTTACCGATACGTGTTACTTTTTTCATTGACGGGTTACCGTCAAGACCTGCAACTTCAGTTTCAAACGTTGAAACTTTAGCTGACTCAGTCATTTCTGTTTGAAGTGAAATCCAAAGTTCTTCTAGTTCACGAACTGTTGGAAGTTCTTTAGCCGCAGCTAATGAACGAAGTACTTCAGCACGACCTGGTTTTTCAGCACTTACTAAAGATGCTTCAATTGAACCAATTGCGTCAGCTGCTGCACGACGAACAACACCAAACATTTCACCTAACGTACCTTGTGCGTTTTGAAGAGCTTGCTCTTTTTCCGCTAAAGTATTTTCGTTTTGTGCATATTCTTTGCTAAGACGATCACCACGTGCTTTTTCAGCAGCTAGTTGGCTTTTCGCTTTGTTAAGTAACGCTTGCTTATCAGCACGATCTGACAAGAACTCTTGTTCACGTTGCTTATTGATTTTTCCTTCAGAAATACGCTCTTGCTTTACTTGCTCAAGAATTTTATCTAAAGCATCAGTATTTGCATGTGCATTAAGCGCGGTACCGGCAGAAACAGACAGTACTGCTGCAACAGCAAAACCTTTAAATAGTTTCTTCATTATTGATTACTCCGCGCCAAAAATTGGTAGTTTAACAAGTTCTAGTGTCGCTTGCTTACGTGCCATACGGATCACTTCTTTAACAGGTTTTAGGTATTCTTCACCTAATTCTTTCCACTGTTTAGTGTTGTTATCCCACACCCAAGCGTGTTTTAGATCGAATGATTGCGCTACGTAAGTAATACGACCTAAACGACCGATATCAACGTTAATGCTACGACCATCAACATCTAAAGTACCTTGAGAAGCAGTTACAGCTGAGCTGTAGGCTGTTTCAACAGTGTACGCTTCAAGAACCTGACGGAACTTCTCAGACGTTGTTACAGATGCAGATGCCATGATCTCACGTAATCTTTCAACACGTCCAAGACGGTTTTCTAGATTAAATGGAACGTCCGCTTTGATGAATTGCTCAAGCGTATCGATCATGCGATACATCAAAGGCACAACGTTTTGTTTAGTGTTGTCGATAGTCGCGATTTGACGATCGAACGATGCGATAGACGCGTTTTGGTCTGCGACCAAACGTGCTACGTGATCGTTGTACACTTTCATAAGTTCAGTCTCATCAACGATGCTACGGTACTCAGCGATTAGCTCCTGAGTTTGACCATATACATTGTCAATTTTAGTTTGAGACTTAACCGCAGCCTTTTGAATTGTTTGACCTGCTTTTTGCACGTCATTCAAAGGATCTGCAATCACATTGCTGCTTGCAAATGCAAAAGCGCCAACCAACGCAGTTGCTACAAGACTCTTTCTGATTTTAACAGACATAGTTCCCAACCAATTAAGTAATGTTACTTTTATAATTTAATTATCAACCCGCTAAGGGGAAGACAACCCTGATATCTTTTAATAGATATCAACTTACCAATAATGCTAAATGCATTAAGTCATGTCAACTTCATGTTTAGCATAACCTATAAATAAATCAGCTTGTTTGTAAGATATTTACTGGGCTCGACCAAAAAAATTAACATTATTATAACTAACGTGATAATCATAATTTCTGCAAACCCTGATATAGTAAGAATAACGATAACCCCTCCTGTTAAAGTAAACAAAAATATAACATTTAAAATTAACTTAATCGTGGCTGAAAAAAAATTAAAAATAAGCTTATTTTCTGTCCCGAATATTCTTTTTTAGTGGTTTTTGAGACTTTTTAAGCTAAAAATACAGCTAATCGTTATTATTCGCGCATTCGTCGCATAG
>NZ_BADU01000022.1:0-75383 GCF_000239875.1 Pseudoalteromonas sp. BSi20311
GCCTTAGTAAGAGTCAGTGGGTTTAAATATAATCAGCTTGGCTGTTTTATGGTCATAAAGATGACTTAATCGTTTGCTAGGGTGAGATAAAAATCACCGTGAGCAAACGTGAACGCTAATCAATATCGCTGGTTTGAATTTGCCTTTATTTTTATTATTCTGCCTTTAATTGGCTTTAATATTCGCCAATATTTATCTAACTGGCTTATTCCGGCACTGATCATCCTCATGAGTGTGTGTTGTATGTTGCTACTAAACGACACTCACTTTAAACGTTTTAGATTAACTAGCTTGGGGCAGTTTTCTGCTGTGAAGCGCCGTATGTTTAGCTTTTTCTTTATTGGCGCGTTATTTTCGGGGGTATTTTACAACTTACTTTACCAAGGACACTGGTTTACTTTACCTCGAGAAAACCTCGCCGACTGGCTGATGCTATTGCTGCTCTACCCTTTGTTGTCGGTGATCCCGCAAGAATTAATATTTAGAACCTACTTTTTTCATCGTTATAAACGCATTATGCCCAGTAAATGGTTACGCATTATTGTCAGTGCGAGTGTATTTGCACTGGCACATATTGTTTACGCTAATTGGGTTGCAGTAAGTTTAGCGTTTATAGGCGGATTACTATTTGCTTATACCTACGCACAAAGCCGCTCAACCTTTGCTTGTGTTCTTGAGCACAGCTTATGGGGCATATGGATGTTTACCCTAGGAATGGGTGACTATTTAGATTCTGGTGCACTAAATTAACTAACACAAAAAAGCCGCGACAGGCGCGGCTTATTTAGATTTAGTTTAAATTAAAAACCAAAAATACTGATATCAAAAAACTTAGTCGCAACGGTATTTACAAAAATGATTAATAATATCGCTGGAATAAAGGTTTGCAGTGAAAAGTTAACGTACTTTTCCATAAAGCTATTAGCATAATTAGGAGAGCCCTGTCTTAGCTCTTCACTTAAGCGAACTTTTTTCCATTTATACATTACAAACAAACACACCATTAAACCATTTAAAGGCAATATTGTGTCGTAGAATACGTCATAAACAACATCAAAAAAGCTCTTATTACCACTACCGTAGCTAGTAAAAGTAGTTAGGCTGTCAATCATACCAAACGACATAATACACAAAATAGTTAATATACCAGTTGATAAAGTAAGTATGCCCAACGCTTTTTTACGGCTAATGCCTTTACGGTCGCTTAGTGTTGCTGTTGGAACTTCAACAATAGATACCAATGATGTGATCGCAGCAAAAAATACCAATAAGAAGAAAATAAATGCCACGGCTGATGCGCCAAAGTAACCAATATCATTTTGTAGCGCTAATAAGATTTTTGGAAGATAGACAAAAATCATTGAAACTGACGAGTCAGATAACTTAGCCGGATCGGTATTTGGGTCAAAGCTAAAAATAGCAGGTAACACCATTAAGCCTGCTACAAACGCAACCAGTGAGTCGGTAATAGCGACCATTTTAGCACTGCCTACGATGTCATCTTTTTTCGAAATATAAGAGGCATAGGTAATTAAAATACCCATACCTAACGACAATGAGAAAAACGCTTGGCTCAGTGCACCGTTAAGCACGCTGGCATTCATTTTACTAAAATCAGGAATAATGTAGTACTTAACACCCGCCATTGCGTTATCAAGGGTGAGTACATAACCCACCAGTATAATTAGCATGACAAACAAAGCAGGCATTAAAAATTTAGCCGCTTTTTCTATGCCGTCTTTTACACCACCGACCAAAATAAGGTTAACAATAACCACAACCAGTGCCATATAACCAAACACGGTGTAGCTATTTATAAACTCACCAAAATGCCCAGGGTTTGCCAGCATATCTAAATTACCCAGTGCGGTTTGGCTTAAGTAACCAAAAATCCACACCGTGATCACCATATAAAAAACAGCAATCATAAATGGCGTTAATACTGCTAAAAAGCCAGCAAACTTCCATTTTTTGTCGTTATTAGCTAATACCTTGTATGCACCAAGCGGGTCTTTTTGTGCATGACGACCCATGGCCATTTCGGCCATCATTACAGGTAAACAAATGAATGCGACGAACAAAGCATAGACGAGCAAAAATGCACCACCGCCATTCTTAGTCGCAGAAACTGGAAAGCCTACTAAGTTACCAATACCCACAGCAGAACCTGCCGCTGCCAATATAAATCCTAAGCGGGAGCTAAAGTGCTCTCTATTTTCACTCATGTAATAACCTTGTTATTATTTATCTTATCCAAGGGACTCTACCAGTGTTACGCAACGCTTTTCAAGCAATTACCGTGTAAAAAAACATTCTTGCTGTAAACATCGCCATAAACACTTTTAATTCACCATTTATCAACGCTATGCTAGTATGCAGTTAATTAAATTTAACAAGTTTTGAGAGTATTTTTATGTTGTATATGATTTATTCAACAGACGTCCAAAATAGTTTAGAGCACCGTAAAGCGGCACGCTCAGCTCATTTAGCGCGCTTACAAATCCTAGAAGACGAAGGCCGACTATTAACCGCAGGCCCTCTTCCGGCCATTGATAGTGAAGACCCTCAAGACGCAGGTTTTACGGGTTCTTTAGTGATTGCTCAATTTAATTCTTTAGAAGACGCCAGAGAATGGGCCGCAGATGATCCCTATGTTGCCGGTGGCGTATATGAAAATTCTATCGTTAAACCATTTAAAAAAGTGTTCCCTGCTTAATTAAACTGTGACCCCTGTTTAACTGCAACCAGTAATTCAGGGTTTGTTCACTCATTTTTAATTAGACTTTGCCTTATAAAAACTTAAATACACGTCGTGGTATTAAAGTTTTAGTGGCTTAGTTTCTGAGCTAAGCAGGTCTGTTCTAGGAGTTTCGCAATGCGTGTATTATTAATACTCAACTTAATCGCGGTAATGTGTTTGGCTAATTTTGCCCATGCAAACAATACCAAAAGCAAAGCCGATAAAGTTGAGGTAAGCAAAAAGAAAGCAGTAATACTTGCAAAGCAAACTACAGACGGTACAACGTTAAAAATTTCTGAAGAAACACTTTTTTTTACTGTACGAATCTTAAAAGCTGACGGCCACGTCGTCGATTTGAAAATAAACAAGAAAACTGGCGAAGTGAAAAAGGATTAACCAATGCGAATTTTAGTAATAGAAGATGATTTACATTTGGCAGACAACCTGCGCAATGCATTAGAAAAAGAGCGTTACAGCGTTGATTTATGTCACGATGGTGAGGCTGGCCTTTTTCACATCACTGAATACCCTTTAGACATGGCTGTAGTTGATTTAGGCCTACCTAAAATAGACGGTATTGAGCTAATAAATAAAGCACGTGCCCAAGGGATAACTATCCCTATTTTGATCTTAACCGCGCGCGATCGCTGGCAAGACAAAGTAGAAGGCCTAGATGCCGGTGCCGATGACTACCTAACTAAGCCGTTTCATGTGGAAGAGCTAATTGCTCGCTGTAATGCGCTTATTCGTCGCAGTGCAGGTAAAGCAAACCCTGAAATGACAGCAGGCCCTATTAAAATTCATACCCGTTCACAACAAGTATGGGTAAACGACAAAGAGCTGAGCTTAACCGCATACGAATATAAAGTACTTGAATACTTAATGGTTAATCCACAAAAAGTAATTTCAAAGTCTGAGCTTACAGAGCATATTTACGATCAAGACTTCGACCTTGATTCGAACGTTATTGAAGTGTTTGTACTACGTTTGCGTAAAAAACTCGACCCAGATGGCGTGCTTAACCCAGTGGAAACATTACGCGGACGTGGTTACAGGCTTAAAAGCCAGTGGTAGCACCGCAAATTTCGTTAAAAATAAGGCAAGGTTTTATCCTTGTCTTTGTTTTGTTAGTCGCCCTACCCATTTTGTTTTACTCTATAGGTAAGGCATATTATGCGTCACTTGTTGATGCCACCGAAAAAAACCTCGAAGCACACCTGTATTCACTTATTTCCGAAGTTGATTTTACCGAGCGCGGTATTATTATGCCCAGCTCTATATTAACCCCCGAACTCAACAATTTAAACTCAGACACCTACGCCATGATATACCGTGACGACGTGCCTATTTGGCATTCTGAGTCGGCGGTTAACGTTAACTTTGTTCCCCAATATATAGAGCCCAAAGCAGGCGCCGCCGACTTTAGACGTGTGGTGTATAACAACACTGCCTATTGGCAATTAAGTTTAACGGTAATACTTAATAATATTGACCAATCAGAGCAAGCACGCTTTATTTTATTAAAACGTAACGATGCCCTACTGCGTTTAATGGATGGCTTTAAGCAAACCTTAGTCGATTGGATGTTTATTATGGGGATTGCCATTGCAGGGTTAATGGCCATTGGTTTTATTTGGAGTGCACGACCACTGCAGCGTTTAGATAAAGAAATAAAAGCCATTGAATCAGGCGATATTCAAGAAATTAAAGGCTTATACCCCGTTGAACTGCAAACGATTAAAGCCGACCTAAATTTACTGTTAGAGTCGCAGCAACGTCAAAAAGAACGATACCGCGCCTCTCTTAGCGATTTAGCCCATGCACTTAAAACGCCATTAGCGGTATTAAAATCAAGCCCACTCGCTAACGATGCAGATGCACAAGAACAACTCGACAGAATTAATGTGATGATCGAGCACCAATTAAAACGTGCCGCCACGGGTGCTTCCGATACATGGAAAAAACAAACCCCTATCAAGCCGGTTATCGATTCTATCTTAAGCGCAATGAGTAAAGTATACCGCGATAAAGACATTATATTTAACTGCCAAGTGAGCGATAAAGATTACTTTTTAGGTGATAAAACCGATTTAATGGAGTTATTAGGCAACTTAATAGATAATGCCTGTAAAGCCTGTCGCTCCCAAGTCAGTATTAACGTTTCACAAGCTAAAACGCTCAATATAAGCATTTGTGATGACGGCCCAGGCATTAAGCCAGATAAGCGCGAATCGTTATTACAACGCGGTACGCGCCTAGATACCTACGAAAGCGGCCACGGTGTTGGCATGGCTATAGTATCTGACTTGGTTAAGTCGTATCACGGACTGTTAACTATATCTCAGTCGCAACGTTTAGGCGGTGCAAAATTTATTCTCGAGTTTAATTACCATGAAAAAAAGTAACTACATCCTTTGTTTTAGCTTAAGCCTTTTATTTTTATGGGCGCAGCAAAGTATAGCTGCTGCGCAAGAGTGTACATTGCAAAACAATGCCCTACCCGAGCAAATTAAAGATTACACACAATGTTTAGACGCCAAATTAAATAAAGTGCAACAGCAACAAGATAGCTGGATCCAAAAGCGCACCTTTGAACTGGTTGAATTAGAAAGTGAAACCGGTAATACCGTCATTTTGTCACTGTTTAAACAAAGTCTTAACGCCAAAGACAAGTACATTCAAAAAAGCTGCCAGTGGCGTTACATGTTAAAACAACCCAATGCGCCAGAAGCGGTAGTCACCTACAAAGAGTGTGAAATAGCTATGACAGAGCAATTTATTCAGCAGCTTAAAATGGGGCTTTAACAAGTTCAAAAGTAAGCGATGTGTATACTGGCTTGGTATTTTAAAGGTTAGTTTATTGATGTTTTGGGAAGTGCAGCCTTAAAGGCTGCATTTTTGTCAATTTTTTATACTTTGTTTTTTGGTTACTCTGACCATACCGCGAATTCATTTTCATTTGGATCACTAAAGTGAAATCGTCTACCACCTGGAAATGAAAATGTAGGCTTAATTATTTTCCCCCCCGCTTTCTCAATTTTATCTTGAGTCGCTTTAAGTTCATTACTGTATAACACAATTAACGGGCTTCCATTTTTAGTAGCAACAACCAAGTCAGATTTAAAGAAACCACCATCAACACCTTGCCCAATAAAACTACAATATTCTGGACCATAATCGATAAATGACCAGCCAAACACGTCACTAAAAAAATCCTTGGTCGCTGCAATATTTTGTGCGGGAATTTCAATATAGTTAATTTTATTATTTTGAGTCATAACAGTTTTTTGCCCTTATTCTTGTTTATATTATTTTCGACTTGAACTAGTAATAAACAAAGATAGCAGCAATGCTCAATAATCATAAGCAAACATAAGGTATTTAAAATAAGCGACACAGAAACACTGTTGGTTGTCATTGTTAAACAGCTTGTTATCTGGATGTTTTATATACCTAAGTTGATTTGCTCTGTAGTTAATATATGACTTTTTAAGCGTTCTCGATTTTGTTGATTAAAACGTTTTGACAAAACTGCACAAAAACCACAAACTACCTACCAGTAGATTGACTTAGCTAAAGTGATTTTAAAATGCATAAACCTGTAGTTATTATTGGTGGTGGCTTAGCGGGCTTATATGCTGCTTACAGCCTTAAAAAACGTGATATTCCGTTTTTATTATTAGAGGCCAAAGCCAGTTTGGGAGGCCGAATTGCCTCTCATTATTTACCGACCAACAACACCATTGGCCACGATTTAGGCCCTACCTGGATATTTCCGCATCAGCCTAATATTCAACAGTTAGTTGCCGCTTTAAACATCCCTGTGTTTGAGCAATACACCCGTGGCGATGTGCTATATCAAGCATCACAAATTGCTCCTGCACAGCAAATTGCAGGAGCTGGCGAAATGCAGTTATTTAGAATACAAAACGGTATGGACGAGCTTATCAATGCGCTTTATCAGCAGCTTGAGCCAAACACCGTTAAATTAGAGCACGCTGTTAGCGAAGTGAAAAAGCTCTCCGATGGCTGGCATATTAGCGCTAACTACCAAGGGAGTTTCCAGCACTACACTTGCGATCAGTTAATGTTGGCGTTACCCCCTAGAATGATCAGCCAGCATTTAACCCCGCATTTATGGGCTAATAATGTTTTAGCACAGCGTTTAGCGTCGGTGCCTACGTGGATGGCAGGCCAAGCAAAGTTTGTTGCCACCTTTGAACACGCTTTTTGGCGAGATAAAAACTTATCGGGGCAATGTTTTAGCCGTGTAGGCCCATTGGTAGAAGTTCATGATGCGTCAGCCAGTGAGCATTCTCACCCTGCTTTGTTTGGCTTTATTGGCGTGCCTTACTTGCAGCGCAGTAAAGTGACGAGAGAACAATTAACCCAAGCTTGCCTTGATCAGCTCAGCTATTTTTACGGTGAGCAAGCCTATACAGCGAAAAGCTGCATTATAAAGGATTGGGCTGAGGATGAATTTGTTGCCAACAAAGATGACCAAATAGGTGTATCGCAGCATCCTGAATTTAATTTTTCAGGACTTAGCGAGCAGCTTAAACAGTTACAAGTGCATTTTATGGGAAGTGAGTTTGCACAGCAAGAAGCAGGCTATTTAGAGGGGGCTATAAACGCTGTAGATAGCGCATTAGCTAATTTAATAGATGCTTAGATTTTTTAAAAGGCGTGCTATGTAGGCACGCCTTTGTAAGGTATTAGTCTTCTGATTTGATGACGGTTTCTTCACCTGTGCCAAGCATGGTAGCTAACCAACGCCCTTCGTCACTGGCTTCTAGTGCTATTTTTACAATCATGGTTAACGGCACCGATAACAGCATACCCACAGAGCCTAATAACCAGCCCCAAAATATTAATGATAAGAACACCACCAAGGTAGAAAGCCCGAGGCCTTTACCCATGTATTTTGGCTCTACAATATTCCCCATAACGGTATTAATAGTTAAATAACCCGCGCCGACGAGCCCTGCCACTAATGGGCCTTGCGTAATAAGCGCCAGTAACAGTGCTGGCACAGCCGCAATGATTGAACCAATGTTAGGAATGTAATTGAGCATAAATGCCAATACGCCCCATAGTACAAAATAATCAACATCGAGTATCCACAGGTAAAAACCAGCAATTACACCGGTAGCTAAACTCACTAAGGTTTTAATGGCTAAATAAGAGTTAATAGAGTCTAAAAAACGGTCAATTTGCTTAATTTTGCTGTCGGGATCGTCCAGTGCTAAATGAATTTTTTTGCCAAGTATCGGCCCTTCAAACAGCATAAAAACAACTGTTAAAATAATTAAAAACATATTGGCCATTACGCTACCTAAACCCGTTAGCATATTGGTGGCAACATCAACCATTTTGCCAGGATCAAACATAGACAAAATTTGTTCTTTATTAATTAAAATATTGTATTGCGAGGCCACATCAACCAACCATACAAATTCTTCTTTTAATTGTGCTTTATATTCAGGTAATTGTTTTGAAAAGTCGTTAACCGACTGACCTACTAAACCGCCTAAGCTAACCCCTAAGCCCATAATAATAAGCACTACAAGCACTACCGCTATGCCTTTTGGAATACGGTAACGAGCAAAAAAATTAATGAGTGGGCTACAAATTATGGCTATAAATGCTGCCAAAATAAACGGAATAACAATAGCGCTTGCGGCTTTAACACCCGCTAGCACAATTACCAAAGCGGCAAAAATTATTAAGCTTTTATTTACCCCAGTTAAACTTGCCAATACCATTATCCTATTGCTGTTATTTGGCTTTAGTGTAAGGCAAAAGCTAATAGAATGAAATGTTTAAGGGTCTGTTGGCCTTTCAAGATTAGATTTGCAGCCGTCTTTTTGGTATTAAGGCAAGGCAGAGCCTATGTGGTGTGGTTGTTCCCCATAAATAGGCGATAACGTAGCATTAATGCCAAACAGGCGCTGCCCATAGGGTTCTGCCTAGGGGCAATTAATTCTTTGTTGCCTAAATGGATTTAGGTAAGGAGCGTGAGCAGGACGCGGAAGCTTTGCTCGGTTTTTACTTATTCTTACATGGATGTAAGCCAGTAGAATAACGCAGGAGCAGTTATCGAGCCCACTAGGTTACAAACCTCGCGCCGCGATTAAATTGCCCCTAGTTTGAACAAATATTAATCCGCAAAGACCAACAGACCCTAGGTGATCATAAAAATTATTGGTACGTATAAATTTGCAAATCGTTGAGCTGGAGAGTATAAATTTTAAACATCCTGCTTTATTTATAATTTTGGAGTTGCAATGCATATATTTTTTACTGGCGCCACAGGCTTAATTGGTAGGCACCTTTGCCCCTTCTTGTTGCATCACCACGACGTTACAGTGCTAAGCAGAAACCCAACCAAAGCAAAAGTATTGTTAGGGCATCAGGTTAACGCTATTGATAGCCTTGAGGATGTTGATTTTAATACCGTTGACGTGGTTATTAATTTAGCCGGCGAGCCTATTGTTAATAAACGTTGGAGTGATAAACAAAAAGCGGTTATTCGCGATAGCCGAATTATTGTCACGCAAGCAATTAGTGATGCTATAAATCAATGCCATACTCCGCCGCATACTTTTATATCTGGCAGTGCAATTGGTTATTATGGTCGCCAAGGCGACAGCCTAGTTGATGAAAACAATACCGAGCCTCACGATGAATTTAGCCATCAACTTTGTAAAGATTGGGAGCAGGCAGCTTTACAGGCTGAATCTGACGACACCCGTGTGTGCTTATTGCGTACCGGTATTGTACTGGCTAAAAAAGGCGGCGCGCTGAGTAAAATGTTACCCGCCTTTAAACTTTGCGTAGGTGGGCCAATTGGCCATGGTGAGCAAGGTATGTCTTGGATCCACATTGATGACATGGTGCAACTGATTTTATTTTTAATTCGTAATAGTGAAATATCTGGTGCTATCAACGCCACAGCTCCTGAGCCGGTAAGTAACAAGCAGTTTAGTAAATCATTAGGAAAAGCATTGTCACGCCCTGCGTTTATGCCTATGCCAGCTGGGGTGCTTAATATATTAATGGGTGAAATGGCTGACTTACTTACTACCGGTCAGTATGTGGTGCCTAAAAAAGCCTTAGACCATAACTACCGTTTTCACTTTACTAAAATAGACGCTGCATTAAAAAGTTTAGTTTAGCACTGACCTTAACGGGTTAAGTTTGTAATAGGGGGTAAAAGTCAATACTTTTTACCCCCTTGCTATTTTAGTGTTACTACCTAATACTTATTGTTATATAAACGCCTTCACTTAGCTAAAAGAGCCCCTTGAACATGCTTCATTTACCTACATTAATTAGCCTCTGTTTTATTCTTAACTTATTTATTGCGGTGTTCTTTTTTTCTGTTTATAGATACAAAAAGCAACCTTGCTATTTTTATTTTGCTACTGCCTGTTGCTCATTTATTACCGCTATAGCATTAATAGGTTTAAGAGACTTTATTGATTTTCCCCTTTTAACCCACTTTTTTGCTTACGTTTTTATTATTTTAAGCCCATTACTGGTTATTTTAGGGTTAATACCACAAAGCCAAGCGCCCGCGATAAAAGTAACACCTTTATACTATGCCAGCGCCATGTGCTGTACGCTTTTACTTGCAGTGTACCTTATTGATGCAGGGCAAATTATTACCAGTATTATTACTGCTGTGTTATTTAGTTACGCTGCGTATTTAATGATTAAAACCCCAAGTGTGGCTGTAGTACAACAACGCTTACTCATAGCCTGTTTTGCACTTCACAGTGTGGTAATGCTGTTGCAAGTTGTACTTCTTGTTTTGCTCTACTCAAGCCAAATCAGTCAAGCCAGCCTAGCGTCAGGTTTACAGCTGTTATTAGTAACGCATTTATTTTTAACCACCGCCAGTGCGCTAATTTTGCCGTTTATTAAGTTTGCTAATGCTGAATCTAGACTAATTAATCTAGCGAATCACGACCCGTTAACACAGCTTTTAAATAGGCGTGGATTTTTTCGTCTATGTAAAAAAATTACTAAAACCGCGCCTCTTAACAGCAGAGTGTCGTTGATCATGCTCGATATTGACCTATTTAAACAAGTGAACGACCAATACGGCCATGAAACCGGCGATGAAGCGATAAAGTGGATTGCACAACATATTAACGAATTGTTTTTTGAGCTTGGTGTTACTGCTCGTATTGGCGGCGAAGAGTTTGCTATTTTTCTTAATCAACAAAACTTAGCGCAAGCTAGGCAGTTAGCTCAAAAGCTTTGCAGTAGTATTAATGAATACCCGTTTTATTTTAATGGCCACAGCATTGCACTGTCTGTAAGTGCTGGGGTAAGTAGCATGTTAGTCCGCGAGCTAGATATGCAAGCCCTGTTGTTACAAGCCGATAAACGGCTTTATCTTGCTAAAGAAACAGGCCGAAATAAAGTGGTCACCCATGACGAAAAAAGCCTATTAGCAAAAGCCCCCTCTGCCATCATTTAGTCATAAAAAAAACGGCATCATAATGGATGCCGCTTTTATACGTTTACTATTTTTATGGTTACTTACTGATCCAAGGCGTTACTTTAACAACCTCGTTAATATCAGCTAATACGGTTGTGTTATCTTCCCAGCTATCGGTTACTTCAAAATAGCACACTGACTTTTCGCACGTTATACGCTCATCATCAAATTGCTTTGGAGTTTTAAAGGTAACAACCACGCCTTTTTGTTCAGGCAATAAAAACCACATTAGTTTGCTAACAAAAAAGCCTGATAGATCTGTTAATAGCTCTTCAAGCTCATTATTAATAACCAATAATGATTGTTTTGATAACGCTAGACCCTCAAGCTCGTTAGCTTCTATTTGTAACTTTAACTGACAATCGTGAACCGGATTTTGTGGCTGAACCACAATCACGGCTTTATCGGTATCTAGCTGTTTATCGAACGGTAATAGCAATTGTGCTTTGTCGGTATAATTAAGCGGGTACTCATTCTTTTCAGTTAAAATAGTACCGCTTTTAATACTACATACCTCGTTAGTACCAATATCGCTAATATAAAAGTTTACGCGGGCGTACTGAAAGTCCCCTTTGTTAACCACTTTTAAACGGTCGTAAAAACCGTCATACGACATCACAAATTCTTTAGCAACCGCACTACTAGCCGCTACTGCTAAAAAGCTGGCTGTAACTAATTTTAATACCATTTTATTCATCAAAGTACGCTCGGTTTTGATTAATCATGGTATTTAGTTCTTCAATGTACGCTTCACCGCGTTCAGAGTAAGACATTAAACCATACGTTAATTTAGTCGCTAAAATTGGCTTTTGCTGTGCACGTAAGTCTTCACGAATAGTACGTAACTCTTTGTAAGCATTGTGAGTATTAATATTTCTAAAATAAGAGCTTACTGCTGCGCGAACCGATTTAAATGCCGCCACTTCGTGTTCTGCATCGCTGTTGCGTCTTCTTGGCACCATGCCACAGCCTTTTTTATAGCACCATTGGCCAAAAAAGTTTAAGCCAATACGGGCAAAACGTGAAGTACCCCATGCCGACTCATTGGCCGCTTGCATTAAGGCCATTTCTTTAGGAATAATATCTACGCGGCGCAGTGCTTGGCTGAGGGTAATGGTATCTAAGGTTTCAGATAAGCCGTACGATTTAAGTATTTTTTTAATATCACTCGCTTGTTTTTTACTAAGCGGCTCGTCGTGCTCTAGCATCATGCGTGCAATTTCAAGGTTTGCACGTTGCTGTAAAATCTTTTTGTTTTCGGCTTCTACATGGGGCTTAATGAAGTTAAAAAACGCATGCTTTTTCTCTTTCACATCAGTGAATTCTGAGAACTTTGGCAACTTAACGCTGTGCAATGGTTTTTCTTTCTTCTTCTGTTTTTTAATGTCGCTAGTGCTGGTTTGTTCATCTGAAACCAATCCATCTGTATCAATAAACGGATGAGTAAGTGCCCAAATAACAACGGCGGCTAACAACAACTGAAAAATAGTTTTTAACATGTATTATCTCAATTAAACTCTAAGTTATGTATGGTGTAGTCACATACATACGAAACTACATTATACCTAAGCCACTTTATAAACGCGAATACCGAACAACTGAATAAAATTCATACGCCTATTGTAGGCTATTTATAATATACTAAGCGTTAAAGTCGTAAATGAAATGATAGGTTGTGACATGGATAAACAGTGGCAAAATAGAATAATTGAGCAATATAAGCACCGCCCTAACGATAACCGCTCTGCTTGGCAAATAGACCGCTCACGAATCATTCATGCTGCCGCATTTAGACGCCTTCAAGCTAAAACCCAAATAATGGGCATTGGCTTAAACGACTTTTACCGCACTCGCCTTACCCATTCTTTAGAAGTATCGCAAATAGGCACTGGCATATTACGCCACTTAAAAGCTCAGCATCCAAGCTTTGCGCATTTTCCATCAACCGGATTACTCGAAACCTTATGCTTAGCCCACGATATAGGCCATCCACCGTTTGGGCATGGCGGCGAAATTGCACTTAACTATATGATGCGTGCTCATGGTGGCTTTGAGGGTAACGCACAAACACTGCGCATTGTGGCTAAGCTAGAGCCCTACAGTAACGGCTACGGCATGAACTTAACTAGACGCACCTTGTTAGGATTTATTAAGTACCCAGCTTTTATTGATAACCTTTGGCATAATATCCCACAAGAAAATAAACAGCGTGCATTTATTAAAGCCGATGACTGGCGACCAGCCAAAGGTATTTACAATGACGATGCCGCGATATTTAATTGGATTATTGAGCCTCTTAGCGCAAGTGATAAAGCGTTATTATCTAGCCAAGAACACGCAGATGCTTATCGCGCTAAAACCCGTTATAAATCACTCGATAGTGCCATTATGGAACTGGCTGATGACATTGCATATGCCGTTCACGACCTTGAAGATGCCATAGCTACCGATGTGCTCAGTTTAGACGACTGGCTTACTCATGCATTACCGCATTTACAAGCACTTGACTATGACTGGTTAAACACTTTGCTGGAGTCACTCTCCAAGCGGTTATTTTCAAAGTATGAACATGAGCGAAAAGACGCCATAGGCGAACTGGTGAATACCTTTATTATTCATATTCATTTAGATACCCAAAACGATGAATTTGAATGCCCTATTTTAAGGCATACCGCAAAATTAGATCAGCAATACGAAAATGTGTTACAGATCCTCAAACACTTTGTATTTCAGCGTTTAATACGCGACCCACAAATGCAGCAAATAGAATTTAAAGGGCAAAATCTACTCATAGAATTATTTACTGCGTTTGCCAGCGATCCGCTGCGCTTATTACCCGAAACCACGCAGGCACTGTACCTTGAAGCTGAAAAACACAATCAAGGTATGCGTATTATTTGTGACTATTTAAGCGGTATGAGCGACGAATACGCTTATAAAACCTATCAACGGTTGTTCTCTCCCATACAATAAGTTAGCTAATCTGAACTCAGGTTAGTCAACATAAAAAAGCCGAGTCACTTACGTAACTCGGCTTTTCGTTAGTTTATAAAATCACACTACAGTGATTTAATGCCCATGTTGTAAAGCGTAAAACCGTACATGTCGGCATAAAGGTCAATAATTTTACTGGTTGGTGTGCCGGCACCATGGCCTGCATTGGTTTCAATACGGATAAGCGTTGGGTTAGTACCCGCTTGATTCGCTTGAAGTTCAGCTGCAAATTTAAATGAATGCGACGGTACAACGCGGTCATCATGATCGCCCGTAGTGATCATAGTCGCCGGATATTCAACCCCTGCTTTTACGTTATGAATTGGCGAGTAGCCTTTTAAGTAATCAAACATTTCTTTACTTTGATCGCTAGTTCCGTAATCGTATGCCCAACCAGCGCCCGCTGTAAATGTATGATAACGAAGCATATCCAATACGCCTACCGCAGGTAACGCAACTTGAAACAAGTCAGGTCGCTGGGTCATTACAGCACCCACCAATAACCCACCGTTTGAACCACCACGCAGTGCTAAGCGCTTTTTAGAGGTGTATTTTTTATCTTGTAAGTATTCAGCTGCAGCAATAAAGTCGTCAAATACGTTTTGCTTTTGCAATTGTGTACCTGCTTTATGCCACTCTTTACCGTATTCACCACCACCACGAATATTAGCCACTGCGTATACGCCGCCTTGCTCAAGCCAAGCCGCTGTTGTAGAGCTAAAGCGAGGTGTTAAGCTTATATTAAAGCCACCATAGCCATATAAAATAGTTGGGTTGCTGCCATCTAATTTAATATCACTTTTATAAGTGATAATCATCGGTACTTTAGTGCCATCTTTAGAGGTATAAAATACTTGCTCAGAGGTATAGTTATCGCTATTAAAATCAATCCCCGATTTACGGTATACTTTTGACTCACCGCTTTGCACGTCAAAGCTGTAAGTTGTGCCTGGGGTTTTATAGTTAGTAAATGAATAATAAAGCGTAGTTTGCTCTTTTTTACCGCCAAAACCACCCGCCGTACCAACACCTGGTAAACTAATATCGCGGATCAACTCACCTTGTTTGTTGTACTGTTTCACTTTAGAAATAGCATCAACCATGTAGTTGGCAAAAAACGTATTTCCGCCAAGCGTTACATTAAGTACGTTTTCAGTTTCTGGGATAAAATCTTGCCAGTTTTCTGGCTGTGGATTGCTTGCATCAACCGTCACTACTTTTTTATTTGGTGCATTTAAGTTAGTAACTAAAAATAGCTTGCTGCCTTCGTTGTCAATCACGCTGGTATCAGAGTCTGTATTACCCACTACAGTAACAAATTCGCTATCTGGCTTAGTTAAATCTTTAATAAATAACTTATTACCTGAGGTCGATACGCTGGCACTAATAAACAAGTAACGACCATCTTTGGTTGCTTTAGCGCCCACATAGCGGTGTTTTTGTTCTGCTGTATCGCCAAATACTAAAGTATCTTCGCCTTGATCTTGACCTAACTTATGGTAATACACTTTATGTTGGTCAGTTTTTGCAGAAAGCTCACTGCCCTCTGGCTTATCGTAGCTTGAATAGTAAAAACCGTCATTTGCTAGCCAGCTAACGCCACTAAATTTAACATCAACTAGTGCTTGTTCTACCTGCTCTTTGGTTTCGGTATCTATAACAATGATTTTACGCCAATCACTACCACCTTCTGAAATTTGGTACGCTAACAATGAACCATCTTCTGAAAATGATAAACCCGACATTGAAGTGGTGCCATCTTCACTAAAAGTATTAGGATCTAAGAACACTTCAGCTTCACCGCCGTCTTTGCTGCGGTATAAAACGTACTGGTTTTGCAGGCCATCATTTTTATAAAAATAAGTGTAATCACCTTCAGTAAACGGCGCGCTGATTTTTTCGTAGTTCATTAGTTTTTCAAGGCGCTGTTTAAGTGTGTCTCTGTAAGGCACTTGCTCTAAATACGAAAAGGTAAGCTTGTTTTGTGTTTTAACCCACTGAGCCGTTTCTTCACTCATATCATCTTCTAACCAGCGATACGGATCAGCCACGGTTTCACCAAAGTAAGTGTCAACCACAGCGCCTTTTTTAGTTTCAGGGTAATCTAAAGAATTTACTGCTTTCATTGCTGTTTTTACTTCATTTTGAGTGATGTTTTCTGCAGGTTGTGAACAACCCGCAAGTGCGATTACAACCGCACATGTCAGTGTTTTTTTAAGCATTGCTTTACCGTTATTTTATTTATAGTCAGTCTAAACTATTAACTTTTACCGCTTTTGTCTATCAACTTGCGTTAAACGTCATTTATCGCTGTTAACCTGCACCTAGTTGCGCTTAAATAGATGAACAACTTTTAAACACTAACAGGTTGAGTAATGACAGAAACTGAATCTTTTACCAGCTTTAAACGCTTTTACCCTTACTATCTAAAAGAGCATCGTAATAAAACTTGTCGCAGGCTGCATTTTATTGGCAGTAGTTTAGTGTTGCTCTTGATCGGTTATGCGTTTATTAGCTCACAATTCGTATTGTTATGGTTATTACCGCTGATTGGTTATGGCTTTGCATGGGTTGGGCATTTCTTTTTTGAAAAAAACCGCCCTGCCACATTTAAGCACCCGTTTTACAGTTTATGGGGCGATTGGGTCATGTTTAAAGATATGCTGATTGGCAAAATCAAATGGTAAATGGCTACTTACGCTATCGCTATAATAAACGCCTCTGCTTACTCGCTGTAAATAAATTGTAGATTGAATGTAATTCAATTGACCTCGATTGTAGAAATGGTCTACCTTGACAACAGTAATTTCAATTAGTTCATTAATTTAAAAAGATTAAATTGAAACCACCTGTAGAGCATCGAATGAGGGAAATTAGTCATGCAACTTACACCACTATTTACAGCAAAAAAAACCATCTCTTTAACAATAGCAGCTGCACTTGTTGGCTCATGGACGGTTAACGCCGCTGAGCAAGAGACTCAGGCGCAAGAAAACATTGAACAAATTAGTGTGATTGGCTCTCGCCGACTAGGTCGCACGGTCGAAGATAGCCCTGTTCCCATAGATATTATTAGTGGCGACGCCTTAAAAAGTTCAGGACAAACAGAAACTAATGCGCTGTTAAGTACGTTATTACCAAGTTTTAATTTCCCACAGCCATCAATTACCGATGGCAGCGACCATGTGCGCCCAGCTCAACTGCGTGGCTTAGCTCCTGATCACACCTTAGTGCTCGTAAATGGTAAACGTCGCCACAGTAACGCGCTACTTAATTTAAACGGCTCAACGGGTCGTGGTTCGTCATCGGTTGATTTAAACGCCATACCTGCAAACGCGATTGAACGCATTGAAGTATTACGCGACGGCGCCGCAGCTCAATATGGCTCAGACGCTATTGCTGGGGTGATTAATATCGTCCTTAAAAGCAATAGCAGTGGCGGTAGTTTGGGTGCCGTTTATGGTGCAAATATTACCGATATGGACGGTGTCGCGCAGTTACAATCGGTTTCTGAGGACGCCAATGGTGACTTAGCTTTTACTGAGGGCGGCGACCGCTCGCTTACCGACGGCCAAACTTTAACTCTGCAAGGTAATATGGGGTTTGAATTAGGCGATAACGGCTTTTTGAGTATTTCTAGTGAATATCGCGATCGCAGCTCAACCAACCGCTCTGATTACGACCAACGCGAAAACTATCCTCGTTTACCTGATGGCTCTCTCGACCCACGCGAATTCACATGGGATCGTTACAACCACAACTTTGGTAACGGCACTGTTGAAGACTTTGCGTTGTTTTACAACGCAGGTTATCAGCTAAATAACGATGCTGAGCTCTACTCGTTTGGCTCTTACAGCAAGCGTGAAGGGGAAGGCGGTGGTTTTTATCGTCGCGCCCAAGACAGCCGTAACGTTACACAAATATACCCTGATGGCTTTTTGCCGGTGATCACCTCAGACATTGATGACTTTTCACTGGCTTTAGGTGTGAAAGGCTTTGCTAATGAATGGAACTACGATGCCTCTGCGGTATACGGCCAAGATGCCTTTAACTTTGGTGTTATTAATAGCTTAAACACTTCATATGGGCCAAGTAGCCAAACTAGTTTTGATGCAGGCACGCTTACTTATGATCAGCTGACTATTAATCTTGATTTTAGCCGTGAGATTGATGCTGACTTTTTAGCCAGCGGAATTAACGTGGCAGTGGGCGCTGAGTATCGCCGCGAAGGCTACGAAATTCAAGCGGGTGAAGAAGCCTCTTATGCGCGTGGTAATTTTGGCCCAGGTGGTGCCGTGACCGATCCGGTTAATGGCCCATTCGGCTCTGCAGGTTCACAAGTGTTCCCGGGGTTCACACCTGAATCTGCGGGTGACAACAGCCGCCACAATGTTAGCCTTTACGTTGACTTAGAAGCCTTTATTACAGATAACTGGAATGTTGCCATCGCCGCGCGTTACGAAGACTACTCTGATTTTGGCGACACGCTTAATGGTAAAATTGCCACCCGCTATACACTTACAGAAGACTTAGCACTACGCGGCTCTGTATCAACCGGCTTTAGAGCGCCCTCTCTGCAACAGCAATACTTTACCTCGGTAGCGACTGTATTTGTAGATGGCGAACCAACACAAACAGGTACCTTTGCGCCAAGCAGCGATGTTGCCGTTGCATTAGGTTCACCGGGTTTAGATGCAGAAGAAGCTACTAACTACGGTGTTGGCTTTACGTGGTCAACCGACTTCAACTTCAGCTTATCTGTTGATTACTACCAAATATTAATTGATGACCGTATTGTGTTATCAAATAACTTATCGGGCGCAGGCGTTGCAAGCTTACTTGAGGGCACAGGCGCTAACCAAGGTCGATTTTTCTTAAACGCGATTGATAGCAAAACCCGTGGCGTTGACGTAGTGGCTTCTTATAATTTAATCACCGACAACTTCGGTGATGTAGCATTTAACTTAGGTTACAACTACGGTAAAAACCAAGTCACCGATATTATTGACCCACCAGCACAATTACAAAGTGTTGGGGTTGAGCAAGATAATTTGTTCTCGGGTAACGAGCTACGTCGTTTTGAAGTAAGCACGCCGCGCAATAAATACAACCTTAGCGCAACATGGACACTTAACGAATGGCGCACCACACTACGTAGTACTCGCTACGGTGAAACACAAGACCCATCTGAAAACCCAGAGCGTAACGAAGTGTTAGAACCTAAATGGATCACCGATTTAGATGTTGCCTATGCACTCAATAATAATCTTACTCTGAGCTTAGGCGCTAATAATGTGTTTGATGTATACCCAGATCCAACTCGTGAGCTGGTGAGCGATGTAACCACTTTCTCTCGCTTGTTCTCGTACTCGGGCTTTTCACCATTTGGTTTTAATGGCCGTTATGTATACGGCAAAATTGAAATGAAGTTTTAAGCTGTAGCTTAAACCAAAAAGCCACACTAAATAGTGTGGCTTTTTAATAGATTAGGGTCTGTTGATCTTTCAAGGTTAAATTTGCAGCAGTCTGTTTGGTATTTAGGCAAGGCAGAGCCTATGTGGTGTGGTTATTCCCCATAAATAGGCGATAACGCAGCATCAATGCCAAACAGGCGCTGCCCGAAGGGTTCTGCCTAGGGACGATTTACTCTTTGTTGCCTACATGGATGTAGGTAAGGGGCGTGAGCAGGACGCGGAAGCTTTGCTCGGTTTTTACTTAGCCCACTAGGTTACAAACCTCGCGCCGCGATTAAACCGCCCCTAGTTTGAACAAATTTTAATCCGCAAAGGTCAACAGACCCTAGAACCCGATTAGATTTTAGTTAACCAACCGTGTTTATCTTCGCTTTTACCCCATTGAATATCGTTCAATGCTTGGCGCAAACGTGCCGTAGTTGGCCCTGGTTCACCGTTACCCACTTTGTATTCTTTATCGTTATGGATAAACGTCCCTACTGGGGTTAATACTGCCGCAGTGCCTGAAAGTGCTGCCTCAGTACCTGGTTTTGCTGCGCGCTCTAAAAGCTCAGTGACAGTAAAGTTGCGCTCGCTAACCGTCATACCTAAATCTTTAGCAATAGTTAAAATGCTATTACGAGTTACACCGTGTAAAAATGTGCTATCAAGTGCTTTAGTAATGATTTCGTTGCCATCAATTAAAATAAAGTTTGCCGCGCCGGTTTCTTGCACATCACCGCCTGGGCAAAATAAAATTTGGTCGGCTTTATATTTAGTGCGTGCTGCTGAAATTGGGCCAAGCGCGCTGGCATAGTTACCACCACTTTTGATCATGCCCATGTGCGGTGCACAGCGCATACCATCTTCTTCAAGTAAGATTCGTAACGCAGTTGCGCCACCTGAAAAATAATCACCCACTGGCGATAATAGCGTGTAAAGCAATGAACTCATTGACGGTGCAGCCGCTTTACCAATGGCAGCTTCCGTACCAATGTGGGTTGGGCGAATATACATAGAACCTGGAGGAAGCGGCGTTTCATCGGCGTATTCACGTACAATATCGATGATCATTGTTTTTAGCATCTCGCCATCAACAGCAGGTAAACTCAACAATTCAGAACTTTGCTGCATACGCGCAATATTAGCGTCCATTCTAAAAATATTAACCGAGCCATCTTCGTGGCGAAAGGCTTTTAACCCTTCAAAACATGTACTTGAATAATGAAGAACGTGTGCACCTGCATGTAACTCAAGCTTATCGCAAGGAACAATTGAGCTTTCGCCCCACTGGTTGTCAGAAAACTTAGCTTGAATCATCTGCGGCATAAACACAGTACCAAATGCTGCCATTTTTATTCTCTCTTGTGTGGTCTATTTTTCTCCATTGTATGACAACCAGCTACTATTTAACCATAGCAAAACGAGCTGTTTTTAAATTAATTAGAAGAATTTTTTGCATGTACTGATGATTGTTTAATCAAAAAAGCGCTTGCTAACTCTTTAATGCAATAATCAGCTAACATTTTAAGATTAGCTGATTATTTAATGCATACATTATAGTAGCAGCTATTTTATTAACCTCTATTTAAATGAATAACGCAATATACGCTTTAACACTGAGGTGTATTGCTGAAAAAATCCGCCAGTATTATAAGCAATCCCCTGCTTTTGTAATGCAGCTTGCACTTTAGGCGCAATTTCTTGATAACGCGACGACGGCATATCAGGAAATAAATGATGCTCTATTTGAAAGCTTAAATGCCCAGTTAAAATATGAAACCAACGCGCCCCTTTAATGTTTGACGAACCCAGCGCTTGGCGATAATACCACTGCCCTTGGCTTTCGTTTTTGCAGTCTTGCTCATAAAAGGTATGGGTTTGCTCAGTAAAATGGCCACAAAAGATAATGGTTGAGGTCCATAGGTTACGAATTAAGTTTGCCAGCAAATTACCACTTAATACCCACAAAAATAGTGGCCCCGCCAAAACTGGAAATAACACATAGTCTTTAATTAGTTGGCGTGCACCTTTACTAAAAAAGCGCTTTTTTAAGGTGCTATGCGCCACAGCACCTTCACGGTTTGGTTTCTTTTTACCTATAAAGACTCGCTCGCCTGCGAGCTCGTGATACGACACGCCCCACTGAAACAGCACGCTCAGATTTAAATAGGTAATAAACTGCCATGTATTTTTTAGCCGCCATTTAAAGTCATTGCTCAATCTTAATAAGCCATAACCAAAGTCACGATCTTTTCCGATAATGTTAGTGTAAGTATGGTGTTCAAAGTTATGAACGCGGTTCCAGCTTTGGCCGTCGCAGGCTATATCCCACTCGTAAGTTTTAGAGTTAAGCTGTTTGTCGTTCATCCAATCGTATTGACCATGCATTACGTTGTGGCCAATTTCCATGTTGTCGAGAATTTTAGCCAAACCAAGTAACAATACACCCGCTACCCACAATAATGGCTGCACAAAACCAAGCATCAATAAAATCCGTCCGCCTATTTCGCAAAACCGCTGTTTACGCACAATAGAACGAATATAGTTTGCATCCTTTTGCCCAACTGTAGCTAATGTAGACATTTTAATTTCATCTAAATCATCGGCTAACTGTTGATAATTAATGGTTGTCATAGCTGTAACTCCAAATCGCTAACGGCTTGGCTCACACACAGTTGAATTAACTGCTCGCCAGTATCTGATAATTGATTAGTTTTTAAATTACGCACCACTCCAGACTTTTTAATGCACTGACATTGATGACAAATACCAATGCCGCAGCCTCGCTGCACAGGGAGTTTTTTTGCTTCAAATTGGCTTAGTAACACGTCATTACTAGTCACTACGTGCGTGTCTTTGTTTATTTTCACTGAAAACTGGCTATCGTCAGTCAAGTTGGGCAAGGCTAGGCCAAAGGATTCTTGAAAGTAGCCAAGCTTATGCTGCTTAGCAAAATCTGCAATTTGCTGCATAAAACCACTAGGGCCGCAGCAATAAATATCTGGCTGCGCATCAAGGTTTATGTGCTGTGTTAATGGTGTTAGTGCATCGCGTGTGAGTAATGAAAAACTAAAATGCGCAAAGCGCTTTGCCAGTGCCGTAAGTTCATTTGTACACTGGTGTGCATCCGCCTTAGCAAAGTACAATAATTGCATCGGGCTATTTGTATTGCCAAGTTGTTGCTCAAGCATGGCAAGCATTGGGGTAATGCCAGAGCCACCCGCTACAAAAACGCTAGGCTTGTGCCAACTTTTAAATACAAAGTCGCCACGAGCTGGCGATATATTACACCACGGCTGCAAACTTAATGCCTGTTGTAACTGGCCGGTAAACTGCCCTAGTGAACTGGTTTTTATCAGTAAGCGCACTAACCCTGTCGCTTTAAAATAGTCAGGACTACTGGCAAGGGTAAACACTCGGGTTAATAATCGTCCATTAACTTCAACCGTTAAACTAATATGCTGGCCAGCAATATGCGAGCGCCACTGTTTACTTGGTTTTAAGGTAACACTCAAAAAATCGTGGCTACAAGGGCTTACCGCTATAACTTTTGCGCTGAAAAATCCTGCGCGCCATGCTGGTTTAAACACCTGCATAATTGGCTCTATGTAAGCGGCAAAGCTTTGATGATGTAAAAACAATTTTGTAAATTGGTTTAACGCCTTAATAAACATAGTGATTGTTTCTCTATTTAAATCTATATCCCAATGAGCGCGTTAAGTAACACGCATCAATTAGGTTAATTATTTGAGCCTACACGTGTAAGCTCAACTTTCAGCGCACAAGTGTACGCTGACATTTTTAAATTTCAAGCCTAATAGAGTAATTATTCGAATTTTTTACTGGCAGGTATTTAACAAGCAAGCAATACCCCCTTGAGTGACGGTTGTTTTTCATTCAACTTAAATATTTAACATTATGATTAATAGCATGCTAGGCTGGTTGGAATTGTTAATTTTGGAAGCCATTATGAACAAACTTAAAACACTAAAAAAACGCGCACTAATCACAACGGTAACAACAAGTTTATTGCTTGGTGCACTGGGCAGCCTTAATGCTCATGCTGTTGATTTTAAAGAACTAGACTCTTTAAACCTGAATATAAAACCCATGACAATTGCTAAAGGGATCGCTGTTCCTTGGGCAATTCAACCACTACCTAATGGCGACTTATTAATTACTGAGCGCAGTGGCACCTTGTATTTACTGCGTAAAGATAGTGAAGCACTAATAAAGGTTACAGGATTACCCAAAATTGATGACAACGGCCAAGGTGGCCTGCTCGATTTAGCATTGCACCCTGACTTTGCAAACAACCAGTGGTTATACCTTACCTACTCAAGTAGTGAAGGTGATGGTGAAGGCAGCAACACCGCACTTATGCGTGCAAAGCTAAGTAACGATCACAGCCAACTGCTTGAGCCACAACAATTATACAAAGGGGAACATAATTCTAAAAAAGGCCAGCACTACGGCAGCCGGATTGTATTTGATAACCAAAACTATGTGTATTTTTCGATTGGCGATCGTGGCTCGCGCGATGTTAACCCACAAGACTTAAGCCGTGATAGTGGTAAAATTTATCGCTTACACGAGGACGGTAAAATTCCTACCGATAACCCGTTTGTTGCGCAAAAAAATGCAAAACCCGCCGTTTGGTCATATGGCCATCGTAATCCACAAGGTATGTGGTTTGATCAACAAACAACCACCCTATGGTCGCACGAACACGGTCCACGCGGTGGCGATGAGCTTAATATAATTAAGCCTAACACCAATTATGGCTGGCCAGTGGTGAGTTACGGTATTAACTACAGCGGTACCTCATTTACTGATTTAACCGATAAACCGGGCATGCAAGCGCCAGTTTCGCAATGGACTCCCTCTATTGCCCCCTCTGATATGCTCATGGTTAAAGGTAATAAATACCCTGAGCTGAAAGGAAAAATGCTACTTGCTTCAATGAAGTACGCCTTTGTTAGCGTGCTTGAATTAGCCGACAGCAAGGTGGTTAAGCAACATAAACTACTTGAAGGCGTTGGCCGCATTCGCAGCTTAGCTCAAGGCCCTGACGGTACTATTTATTTAGGCTTAGATGGCCAAGGCATTGTTCGCCTAGATCCTAAGTAGCCATTTAACACACCTAATTACAGTAACAGCAAACTTTTTGCAGCTTAACTGCGTACTGTTACTGTAATTAGCTAATAAACAACGAGGGTGTTGATGTTTTCATTTTTAAAGCCAGATCCAATCAAAAAATTACGTAAAGAATACGACGCAAAATTAGAGCAAGGCATGCAAGCTCAAAGAAAAGGCGATATTAAAAGCTATGCGATGTTAACTGACGAGGCTGAAAAAATCTGGAGTGAAATAGAAACACTCGAAGCCAAAAAAACTAAGTAAACATTTCACCAAATAAGTTTGAACCTACCCCCGCATTAACAGTGCGGGGGTTGTATTTCCCCGACTAAATAACTTCTATAAACATTTACCCAACTTGGAAAATTAAATACAATTCTTAAGGTTTAATTTGCATTTCTCCCATCACGTTATTACAGTCCTATTAATGTATAGTTAAAAGCCATTTTATTTCTCGCATAATCAGTTGTTTACATCAAAGTTAATTAGTGGAATTATTAACCAATAGTTATTTTCCTCTGCTTGAGGGATATTCATTTTTAGCTCATGGGATGTTTATGGAATTTAAGCAAGCGCAAAAAGATATGGATTTCGCCTATTTTGGTGGCGCAACAGGTGTTGTTATTTCTGGATTAATTTGGTGTTTAGCAGGTTTAATTGCAGTACTGTATTCAACTCAAGCAAGTATGCTTACCCTGTTTATTGGAGGTATGTTTATACACCCACTGGCTATGTTGCTATCAAAAGTACTTAAGCGCCCTGGACAACATGACTCAACCAACCCATTAGGCAAACTTGCTTTAGAAAGTACCGTTATTTTATTTGTTGGTTTTTTCATCGCCTTCTATGTTTCTAAGCTGCATCTACAATGGTTTTATCCAATAATGCTGTTGGCAGTAGGTGTGCGTTATTTAATTTTTAATACTTTATATGGCGCAAAAGTTTATTGGCTTTTAGGTGCTGTGCTTATGCTAGCGGGAGTAGTTTGTATCTTATTAAATGCTAACTTCGTCATTGGTGCTTTTGTTGGCAGCATAACAGAAGTTATATTCTCTATCGTGATCTTCAATAAATCAATAAGTCGGTCGTAAAGACCCATTAATAAATTATTATCAACAAGGAGAGTGACCAATGAAGGTTTTGTTATTTAGTTTTTTATTACTATGTTCACTATTTTCATCTGCATCTGATTTAATCTTAGCGAAACAAATTACGTTAAAGTCAGACTCACTAGGAGAAGACAGAAACTTATTAATTAAGCTTCCAAATCAATATTATGAGAATAGCGCTACCTACCCTGTGTTATACGTATTGCACGCTCAATGGGATATGCTTTCGACCTTAGCAACGCTTGATTTGTTAGCAGATCAGATCCCAAATTTTATAGTTATAGGTGTACAAAGTAGCGGAAAAGAGCTGAGCCCTAATAAGGGTAAGGTAACACCATTTGCTGAGTTTATTTCGCAAGAAGTCGTCACCTACGTCAATGCTAATTATCGAATAGCACCGTATAGCATTTTGTCTGGACATTCGAACTCAGGACGTTTTGTCTTGGATTATTGGTTAAATAATCCCGCTGCTTTTTCAAGCTATTTTGCTTTTAGCCCCTCTGTTGATGATGGCTATATTGTCGATATGATCTCTCAATCAGACATTGAGTCTTTAAAAAGTAAAGCACCGCTAGCAATAACAATTGCAAATGAAGGTGAGCATATGCAACAGCCTTTTAGTAATTTAACGCAAAAACTGAGTGGTCTAGCTAAAGAGAAATTTGTATTTAAAAAGTTCCCCGAGCAAACCCATAGAACAACAAAGCACCCTTCAATGCAGTTTGCGCTGCAGTCTACATTTACCAATTGGCAGCCAAGCTATGAGGTAAAAATTGCCGGATTGGACAGCCTAAAAAAGCACTACACTCAATTATCTAAAAAGTATGGCTTTACAGTCAATGTACCCAACGAAACATTGCAAAGACTCACCGCACATTATGCAATATCAAAAGATGACAACGCGATTGAGCAATTGCGTAAGCATATTACTTTTACTATTAATCAAACTCCCGAAGGGCTTGATGCCTTGTTTGAAATTGCTGAATATTTAAGTGCTAATGATTATGAAAGTGCCGGTGAGCGCATTTTTAATAAACTATGTGCTCAAGCTAAAAACGTGTCTCAGTGTACTGGCAAGCGTGCAATATAATACAAAAGTTATAATAATTTAAGATTATACCGAGGAATACAGATGTACACAGGTAGTTGTTTATGTGGCTCAATCAACTTTTCAATTAATTGTGCTGTTACTGATATTATCCATTGTCACTGCTCGCTTTGTCGTAAGGCCAGTGGCAGTACTTTTGCTACTAATGGATATATTAATGCGAGCGATCTGACATTAACTGACAAAAATGGCACACTTACTTTTTACCAAAGTAGTGAAGGTAAACGTAAGTACTTTTGTAAAACCTGCGGCGCACCAATATATAGTGCTAACGCTCAATCACCTCAAAGGTATCGCCTTCGGTTAGGCGCTTTGACCTGCGATATAACAGAGCGCCCCATATCGCATAATTTCATCACCTCAAAGGCAAATTGGGAGGATTTAGATGCCCAGCTTCCTCGCTATGAGCGACATGAGCCAGGGCGTAAGTAAATCCATATAAATTTATCTATTTCTGTAGTGGGAGTTTTAATGCAACTGAATCAAGTCACCTTGCCGGTAAACAATATGATTGAAGCGGTGAAGTTTTATCGCACACTTGGCTTTACCCAAATTGTTGATACACCTCATTATGCACGTTTTAGTTGCCCTGAAGGTGACTCTACATTTTCATTGTCTTTAGAAAGTGAATTTTTTGAAAATCATTCTGTAATTTATTTTGAAAACGATAACCTTGAGCAATTGTGCCAGCAGTTAATCAAAAAAGGGATCGTATTCGAACAGCAACCCACAGAGCAAAGGTACCTATGGAAGGAAGCGATTTTAAAAGACCCCTCAGGAAATAAAATTAAACTCTACAAAGCTGGAGAAAACCGCTTAAACCCTCCTTGGAAAGTACAAAAACAGCCATAAAGCTAAGCACTAAGCGCTCAATGCTGGCGTTTAAGTACTGTACTTAGTTATTTATATTCCACCTTAGCGGTTAAGCGATTAAATAGCCCTGGGAAAAACCGTTTTATAAACGGTGCCCAGCCACTCAACCCTTGGCCTATCACAACTTCGTCTTTTTTATTATAGATTGCAGTGAGCATTTTTGATGCGGCGACATTTACGTTCATACCATTTTCTATTGAAGGTTCAGGTTTGTTTTGCGCCTCCCCTTGCTCGTTCAATGAGTTATGAGCAATCGCCGTTTTAATTGAGCCTGGGCAAATAGTTAAGCAATGTATATTGTGCTCTGCTACTTCGGCGCGTAAGCAGTCCATAAAGCCCACTACAGCGTATTTACTGCCTGAATAACCAGTTCTAAACTTAGAGCCTACTTTACCTGCCACACTACTAATAGCCACTATTGAACCGCTTTTACGCGTTACCATTGAAGGCAATACCGCTTTAGTGAGTGCAATTAAGCCAAAATAGTTTACTTCCATAAGTTGGCGATACACTTTAAAGTCGTTTTCTAAAAATAAGCTACGCTGTGATACGCCGCCGTTATTTATTAAAATATCAATGGGGCCTAAGCTGTCTATTTGTGCTGACACATCCTGCAGTACGGTTTCGGGCTTTGATAAATCAAGGGGGATAACACGATGCCCCTCGCCTTTTAATTCGGCTTTTACTTGGTTGAGTTTATCCACATTTCGCGCTGATAAAATGACCTTTGCACCTTGCTCTGCAAATTGCTTGGCAAGTTCTTCACCAATACCTGATGATGCGCCGGTGATCCACACTGTTTTATTATTATAATCCATGGTTTACCTTATATTATTAATTATGCTTTAGTTGGACCTGCTATTTCATTCACTTGCTGTTCTAAGTTTTTGTAAAAGCCCATTAAAAATAACAGCTCAACAGTGACATACAAAGGGCCAATAATTAAGCCAACTAAATCATCAACAAAAGCGGGCTTTTTACCTTCAAAATAATGACCAATAAATTGTAATACCCAGCCAAATACAAACACCCCAACTCCAATTGTTAACCATGGCACCAAAGCCATAGCGGCTATTGGTTGTGCAGCTACCAGTAATAAAGTAAAAATAATGCCCATTATCAAACCAAGCGAAAAGCTCAGCATAAAATAGTAAACCACAGAGGCTAATACAAAAATTTGCGCACCATCAATGTTAGCACTGGCAATAGGAATTTCAATTCGTGCAAGTAAACATAAAACGGCAAACACAATAAGTGGAATACCAAAAAAATGGGTTAATACATTTCGTTTAGAACGATGGTACAAACCATACTGGCCGAGCTGTTGTTCAAGGGTTTTCATGGCGATGTTCCTGTTGTTATTTTTTATAAGCAAAGCTCACCTTATAAAAAAAGCCACATAATAACAACTGATAACGAGAGTTAATCAATAAAACTAAGTAAGTAGTAGTTTAATGCGTTATTGCTATAAATTAGGTAAAGTCATCGTTAATAATTAACGTGATCATCACGAGGACGTTTGCATGTTTTTAAAGGCACTCGCCGTTGGCCTTTTGCTCGCTTTGGGTGAGGTCGTTAACGGCAATATTAGAGTAAGGATCTTACATAAATTTTACGCTCTAAAGCGCGCTAAAACGCTCAGCTTATTTTCCGGCACTGCGATTATTTATGCCATTGCGTGGATCACTTTGCCATGGATTAACCCTATTTCGTACTTAGATTGTTTAAATGTGGGCTTAGTTTGGCTAACAATAATGCTTAGTTTAGATATTGTTGTGGGCAGATATGTATTTAAATATAAGTGGCACAAAATTCTTGATGATTTTAACCTCTTCAAAGGTAACTTACTGAGTGTAGGGATGCTGTTGCTTTTTATAAGCCCCAGCTTGGTATTTTGGTTACAGATGAAAGTTATGGTTTAGATCACTCCTCTAAAAGCGCAGCGTCTCTTCGCCTTCTTTGTGCATAATTCAATAAACCCTATTTGAACACAGAGAAACGAATGAGGACTAAATGAGAAGCCATAAAAAGTTGTTGTTTAGATCACTCCTCTAAAAGCGCAGCGGCTCTTTGCCCTCTTTGTGCATAATTCACTAAACCCTATTTGAACACAGAGAAGCGAATGAAGAGTAAATGAGAAGCCACAAAAAGTTATGGTCTAGTACACTCCTCTATAAGCGCAGCGTCTCTTCGCCCTCTTTGTGCATAATTCACTAAACCCTATTTGAACACAGAGAAGCGAATGAGGAGTAAATGAGAAGCCACAAAAAGTTATGGTGTAGTTCACTTCTCTAAAAGCGCAGCGCCTCTTCACCCTCTTTGTGCGTTAATCACTTAAAATCTATTTAAAGTAAGAAATAAATAAGCTTTCAACATACCGCGATCTAAGCTAATGCGGTTACCAGCTTGCCTTTTTCATGTGTGGGTTGCATTGCCATTCGCTGAGTGCCTTTTTCGAATTCTTGCTCTAACATTTTTTGTAGTTCGGCAATCTGCTCTTTTATGGCGTCTACATCAGCACCTTGCTCTTCTAGTTTTTCTGCCAACGCTGCTATTGCTGCCTTTAGCTCAGCTATTTTTTCTTTATCAACACCTAAACGTTGATAAATTAATGCCTGTTGCGCATTTTCTAAAAAGCTTTTGTCTGCTGGCTTAGCGATAAAATTGGGGGGTGCTTGATTTTCAGCGGCACTGGTTGTTGCCGCAGCGGCAGACGTCGGCACAACATCACTCGCTTTTGCCGCTTTGTTAACGGGGCTGTTATAACTACTATATTGATTTTTAAAGGTTATTGATGTCATTAGCTGAAATCCATTTTGCTTAACTGTAATAACACAGCAACTTTGATACCAATTGATATTTTTATTTCAAATTAAGCCCACTTAGCTCATTTCGCACCCATTTTTCATCTAAATATTGCTCTAAGTGTTGTTCAGCAAACTTTAAAAAACTGCGTGCAGCATGTGATATGTGTCGGTCTGTACGCACCACAAAATACCAATGACTGGCTAAAGTGGTGTCGGTAACATTAAGCACTTTAAAGCTATTATCACCTTTAGGTAGCACATGCTGAGAAAGCACCGCAATCCCCATACCTGAAGCCACCGCCACTCTAATCGCTTCATTACTGGCCATTTGCACACTGTCACTTAATACCAAGCCTCTACTTTGCAGCTCGCTCTCAAATAACATGCGCGTTGCGGAGCCTGTCTCGCGTAGTAAAAAACGATACGGAACTAAATCAGCCAGTGTCAACGCGGTTTTATCGGCTAACGGATGATTTAGCGGCACTATAAACACTAAAGGATTATGTAAAAACCTAGCTGCTTGGGCATGCTCTAATGATGGCGGGTGACTAAATACATAAATATCATCTTCTCCGCGTTCAAAGCGTGCTAAAACAGCAGAGCGATTACCTATTTCAAGTGGCAGCTCTACATGCGGGTGTTCATTACTGTATGGCCCTAGCAACTTAGGTAAAATATATTGGGCGGTATTAACCATGGCAATTTTACATCGTCCACGTTCCCCCCCTTTTAGCTCCGCTAGGTAATCTTGGTAGTCTTCAAAATGACCAAAAACCTGCTGACAGGTTCTAAACAAGGCCATGCCGGCTTCGGTTATTTGCAACTTTTGTTGCTGCATAATTATTAACGGCTCACCTACCGCTTCTTGTAAGCGTTTAATTTGTAAAGAAACCGTAGGCTGAGTCAAATGAAGCCTGCGCGCCGTTTCGCTTATAGAGCCGGTTTTTACTACACTCATAAATACTTCAAGTAGTCTAAAAGAAAGTTGCCTTATGTTCATACACACCTCATAGATTTTTATCTATAGGATGGTAGCATTCATTTTATTATTTACTATATAAAGATTTGCCTATAATGGCGCCGCTCAACAAAATGAATTAGTAACAACGAAAACAAAGAGGAGAACAGCGTGCCTGATATTGTAGTGATGTTTTTTATTTTAGGATTAGTGGCGGGTATCCTTCGCTCTGATTTAGCTATACCCAAAGCTACATATGACACCCTCAGTTTGCTACTCATGCTTACCATAGGCCTAAAAGGTGGTATGGTCCTTCATGGCAATTTAAGCTGGCAATTACTGCCCGAAATGGCCTCGGTAATGTTACTTGGTGGGCTTATTCCACTGACTTTATACCCTATTTTAAAATACGTTGTTAGGCTAAGCGTAGCTAATAGCGCAAGCATTGCGGCTCACTATGGTTCGGTTAGTGCAGGTACATTTGCGGTAGCCTTAGCGTATGCAGAATCGGCTAAATTAGAAGTGGGCGCAGAAGTTACCTTGTATCTGGTGATGCTTGAATTACCCGCTATCATTGTGGGTTTACTGCTGTATCGTAAGCTCGACAAAGCACACAGTGAAAACACTAACTTATCGTTAAAAGCGCTGTGGCACGAAACGCTCACCAATAAGAGTGTGATTTTGCTCGTTGGCGGTGTAATTATTGGTATGATGTATGGCACCCAGCAAGGTAGCCAAGTTACCAGCTTGCTCACCAATAGCTTTAAAGTGGTACTGGCATTGTTTTTGCTAGAAATGGGCTTAGTAGCTGCACAAACGCTTCGCCCTTTCCCTTGGCAACAATGGAAATTGGCTGCTTTTGCCATTATTACACCATTATTTTTAGGCACCATTGGCGTTATTGTTGGCACCTGGCTTAATTTAGAATTAGGCTCGGTGGTATACTGGGCAGCTTAGTGGCGAGTGCCTCTTACATTGCCGCACCTGCGGCCATAAAAGCAGCTATTCCCAAAGCGGATATTGGTCTTGCCATGCTCAGCTCGTTAGGTGTCACCTTTCCATTTAATGTTATTGTGGGAATTGGTTTGTATCACCAACTCGCCGTAGCCATAAGTTAAATAATATAAACTCTGGATAATAAATCTCTTATCTAGAGCTCAGGTTAAATAGTCTTTATCAAAAAAGCCCAAAGTGGGCTTTTTTTGGTTTTATAAGCAGTGTTATTTAATTTAAAACAAGGCTTAAAAATACAACAATTTTAAAACAATAAAGCTAACTTACTTCTACAAAAAAATAGCATGTAAGCGTTTAATTTACGTAAAAAAACATTTTAAATACTATTTTCATTTAGCAATTAAAAATCTCTTTACTTCGTTGTCAAACCAGCCTACATTCGCCGCAAAATTAACCTGCTTAAAATAATTGCTTTATCTATCCCCCTAAAGTCAGTAATTATTTAACCCCCTTTTATCGGAACAATCTAATGGTGGAACTTGCCGCTGATAGTAAATCAAATAACCCCTTAGCGCCGGTTATTGGCTTATCGTTTTTTGCTATTGCGTCGGGCTTTTTAATGAGCCTGATCCCGTTATCACTTAATGCATTTAACTTAAATATTGATTTAGCTCCATGGCTTGCCAGTGTGTTTTATTTGGGCTTACTAATTGGTGCTTTATGTATAGAGCGCGTAGTGGTGAAAATCGGTCATAGGTTGGCTTTTATCGGGTTTTTAGCCTTACTAATTGTTAGTGTTGTTGCCCAGTTGATCAGCCCAACTGCCACTATGTGGTTAGTCGCGCGATTTGTGGCTGGCATGGCAGTAGCTGGCGTATTTGTGGTGGTAGAGTCGTGGTTGTTAATGGCCAACACCGCAAAAGCGCGAGCAAAGCGCTTGGGGTTATATATGACCTCCCTATACGGTGGCAGTGCCGTAGGGCAACTTGCTATTAAACCATTAGGAACGACAGATGCCATGCCCTATTTATTTGTTATTGCTTTGTTAGCTGTTGCGATTTTAGCGCCGCTATTAATTACCCAAGGGCAACCTAATACGCAAAATTTACAAAAACTCCCCCTTAAAGAGCTTAAAACCCTGAGCCGCCCCGCTATTTTGGGCTGTTTAGTGTCGGGATTGTTACTTGGGCCTATTTACGGCTTACTGCCTGTGTATATTGCGGCGCAATCAGAGCAGGCACACTATACTGGGTTACTTATGGCGGTGATTATATTAGGTGGCATGTTAGTTCAGCCTTTAGTGAGCTATTTATCAACCCGCATTATTAAAAGCTTATTAATGGCGATTTTTTGCTTTATTGGCACCGCCAGTGTGGTGGGTATTTTACATGCAAATAGCTTTGCGGCTCTAGTGAGTAGTTATTTTATACTGGGTGCATGCAGCTTTGCACTTTACCCAATTGCTATTACGTTGGCGTGCGACTCACTGCCTATGGCAAAAATAGTCTCAGCCACCGAAATAATGCTATTAAGTTACAGTGTGGGCTCGGTTCTTGGGCCGCTTATGGCCACCCACTTTTCAGATAAAAGCCATGGTGTGCTTATTTACTTAGGTGGCTGTTTAATTACTACCTGTATTTACATGCTTATAAAAAGTATGAAAAAAATACCCACAGGTAACACTCCGGTTGCTGGCTAGCTAATGCTAAAAGCCGCTTAATGCTGGTTACGGTATTAAGCGGTTTGCACTTGAGTAATCGCTTTCGCGACTGCTTTATTTTTTAACTCAAGTACTTCAATTTTATGCTCGTTTATAAGTTCATCAACAAAGCTGCTGCGGTTACTATCATCAGTTATTATGTACACTTTATGTTTAGCGCGAGTGAGCGCCACATAAAATAAGCGACGCTCTTCGCTGTGTGCGAAATTATCTTTTGCGGGTAATAATGCCTCTAAAATTTGAGACGTTGGCTTAATGCTTGGAAATCCATACGCCCCGCCATTCATTGCTAATATAATGACATAATCGGCTTCTTTGCCTTTTGAGCCATGGAACGTATCACACTCAATATGCAGTGCTGAAAACTCTTGCTGTAAAGCACTTATATCGGCCAGTGAAGGTAACTGAAATCGAAACCGTACAAGTAAATACACAGTGACAGGCTTGCCTGAATGACCCTTAATCCCCTGTAGTAAATGCTTAATTGCACCATTATTTAGCTCCGCTATTTTGGTGTTTTTAGCTGAGCCACTATTTAGCGTTTTGAGCACGCTAACGGCGGGTTTAGTTACCTTTGCAACTGAGTGAATGTTTTTAGCTAACTGCGCTGGGTTTTTCATAATAAAACCTGCGGCAACCTCGCCAATTTTATTATTAAAGCGAAAGGTCCTATCTAATAGAGTTTGTGTTGTAAAGCCAAAATGTGCGGCAAACTCGGTAGTAAGTCGCATATCTGCGCCACTAAAACGGTAAATAGCTTGCCAATCGTCTCCTACTGCAAACAGTGAACTATTCGATTTATTATCGCGCAGCGCTTTTACAAGTGTAGCTCGCAGCGGCGATATATCTTGAAATTCATCCACCATGATATAACGCCAAGGCGATGTAAATTTTTTTGTGTTTACATAATCGAGGGCTTTAATGATCATGTCGTCGAAGTCTATTTCGCCTTGTGTGCGTAAATAATGGTTGTAGTTGGCAAACAACGGCTTTAATAATTTCCACGCTTGCTGTATCTGCTTTGAATCGCTCTCAAGTGTTATATTTGCGGTTTTATACGCACTTATTAACTGGCTAAACACAGTCGCTAATTTAGTTAAATGACCACTGGCTTTTATCTCTTTTAAAAGCGCTATATGGTTAGGCTTTGCAGCACTAAATTTTAAATCGCTTTTAACGGCATAAAGAGTGTTACTAATGTAATTTACCAATGCTTTAGCATACTGTGGTTTAGCATTGGCTAGCGATTCCAAACACCCTTCCACCCACTTTATTTTAGCTTTTTCGTTTTCAGCAAGTTTAGATATTTTAGGCGGCTTGCCCTCAACATCGCTAATAATAGTTAAACCCACACTATGAAACGTGGCCGCTTTAATGGACTCAGTGCCCAGCTTTTGTTTAATTCTTTCGTCCATTTCGCAAGCGGCTTGCTTACCATAGGCGAGTAATAAAATATCGTTGTAATTAGCCTGTTTACTGTTAACCAAATAGCCCGCTCGAGCCACTAACACACTGGTTTTTCCTGTACCTGCCCCTGCTAGCACTAAGTTATTATCGTCGTCTATTATGCAAGCTCGGCGTTGTTGCTCAGTGAGTGGATTTGTTTCAACGCCATTAAAAAAATCGTGGTAGTGCTTTAATTGTGACTGGGTGTATTTATGCTGAAAAAAGCGAGTGAGTGAATCGCTCCACTGGCTGTATTGCTCAAGCAATTTTATTTGTGTGCTGACTGGTGCTAAAACATCGCTGCTTTTTATCCAAGGTAGCCAGCGTTTATATTGCTCATCTACCTGTTTTTTTATATCAGCCACATATGATTGGCGCAAAAACTGAGTATGAGCAAATTGGTTTATTTCACTCAACACCTCATTAAGCACAGCAATATTGCTTTTAACCCACAGCATATCGGTATGCGCTTTAAATACCCTATTACTGCCATAGGCCCTCATCCAAATACGATACTGCTTAGACTCGGTATTCAAGCGCAGTGTTTGCCCAAGCACACCGTATTCATAGCGAATGGGCGACGTTAAATCACGCCAACTCAGTGTGGTTGTTTGTGTTTTGTTGCTGAGCACTAAACCTTGTGGGTTTATGTCTAAAAAGCGATGCGCAGTAAAAATGCGGCCAAATACACTAGGCTGAATAGAATTCATTTACGGCAGAATTCCTTTATAAAAATGAACCAATTAGCCGTATTTTAAGGGAATAGTGTATGTAAGTGTAATAAATATAAAGATAAATAATGATGCAGTAGCTGCTGCATCATTATTTGAGTTTTAATTAGGCTTAATAATTAACAAGCCGCTTTATTAAGGCCTAATTTTTCGTATCAATAATAATCAGTTCACATTCAGTAGTTGCTGTTAAGGTGATGTTTTTAACCTTTGTAACTTCTGCGCCGTCACCTTCGTTCATATTAATTGAGGCTAACTCATCATTAATAATAAACTCCCCTGCCGATGCCAGTACGTAGGCTTGATAATCAATCGGTTGTGTTATTGAAGTGCCTTTTGCCAGCTTTCCACCGTAAATACGCGTCTGCTGATTAATAAACAGTGCACTATCGGCATCTTTTGGATAACCCGAAACCAGTAAGCTAAGGGTGCTTGCCGCTTGTGTAGGAAACTTCTTGCTTTCCCAGCGCGGCTCAACATTATGTTGATTACTCTGAATCCAAATTTGATAAAACGTTAGTGGTTCATCTGTTAGGTTATATTCTGAGTGGGTAATGCCGGTGCCTGCACTCATTACCTGCACCTCACCTTGCTCGGTGATCCCTTTATTGCCCATACTATCTTGGTGAGTAATGGCACCACTGCGGATAAAACTAATAATTTCCATATTTCTATGCGGGTGCGCACCAAACCCCATACCTGGGGCTACCCAGTCATCATTAACTACACGCAAAGTGCCAAATCCCATACGCGCAGGATTATAGTAATTCGCAAAACTAAAGTGGTGCTTTGACTTGAGCCAACCATGATCAGCATGGCCTAAGCTATTTTTTGGGTAATGAGTAAGCATATTTTTTCCTATACGTTATCTCTGCGTCATTTAGTACTGACGGTCTCGATCATGGGCAGCATCAAACGTGTGTTTAGCACCTAAAGGCACAATTTGCGTTGGGTTAATGGTTACGTGACTTACGTAGTAATGCACCTTTGTGTATTCTAAATCGACCGTTTCCTTTATCCCAGGTACTTGGTAAAGCTCATTAATGTAGTTACTAATATGATGAAACTCGCTTAACTTTTCTCGATTACACTTAAAGTGCCCGTGATACACCGCATCAAATCGAATAAGTGTGGTAAATAATCGCCAATCGGCTTCAGTGAGTGTGTCGCCTACTAAATAACGCTGTTTTGCTAATCGTGCTTCTAACCAATCTAAGCTATCAAACAAGGCAATATAAGCTTCGTTATACGCTTTTTGAGTTGTAGCAAACCCGGCTTTATACACCCCATTATTAATGGTGTTATAAACACGGGTATTCACTATTTCTATTTCTTCACGTAGCGCATCTGGATAATAATCGTCGGTGTTACCTGTAAGCTCATTAAACGCGCTATTAAACATGCGAATTATTTCTATTGATTCGTTGTTTACAATAGTCTGCGTTTTTTTATCCCATAAAATAGGCACGGTAACACGCCCTTCATAGCTAGGGTCGGCTTTTAAATACAATTGGTAAGCGTAATCTAAGTTATAAAGTGGATCGCCCTGCTCGCCAAATTCCCAGCCGTTTTCCATCATCGGAGCTTCAACAATGCTCATAGAAATGATGTCTTCGAGCTGCTTTAATTTACGAAAAATAATGGTGCGGTGCGCCCAAGGACAAGCCAACGACACATATAAATGATAACGACCCGCTTCTGGTTTAAATTTACTGTTTTGCGCTGATGAAATCGTATCTCTAAAGCGGCTATCTTGGCGTACAAATTTACCGTCGCTTTTTTCGGTGTCGTACCATTTATCGACCCATTCACCGTTAACAAGTAATCCCATGTCCGTCTCCTTAGTTTATAGAATGTGCCAACCTTACGCAGATTGGCAGCTTAAAGTTTAATCACTTATGTGATCCGCTTATTAATTTAATTTGTTATGAATCTTTCCATCAACAGATAGCTTTCCAGCTCCTTGGATCAGTAGAGCTAGGGTAATGGCTAACAGCGATAACGCAAATTCATAACCGTTATTGCTCATAAATAAACCGTTATCTATGTGCGTGGTAAAAATAGCAACCACCATAGTGATAGCCAGTACAAAACTCGCAGGACGAACCAGTAAACCAACGATGAGTAGTAACCCACCAAAAAATTCTGCGCCACCGGCCATTAATGCCATTAAATAGCCCGGTGCTAAGCCAATCGATTCCATCCATTGCCCCGTGCCTTCTAATCCGTAGCCACCAAACCACGCAAACAATTTTTGAGCGCCATGAGCACTAAACACTAACCCCGCAATAAGCCTTAATGGTAGTGTTGCAAAAGACTGTTCAGTTTTTGTGATGGCAGCTGTGATATTTTTAATCGTCATAGTTTTAACCTGTATTGCTCCAATTGAGTATGCAGCTATTGTATAAGTTGAATTAAAATTAAATAACTCCTATTATTTGCTCTATATGTTCAAATATTTTGAACAGTTAATTTTGGGTATCATTATGAATACACCCCCTATCAGCATAGAAGCTCTATTGGTATTAGACGCCATTGAGCATCGTGGCAGTTATGCAGCCGCCGCTGAGCAACTTAATAAAGTGCCCTCAGCCTTGTCGTATATTGTTAATAAACTTGAAGAGCAATTAAATGTAACTTTGTTTCAGCGTCAAGGTCGACGCGCGGTTTTAACCCCCGCAGGTAAACATTTACTGTTCGAGGGGCGTAAAGTACTCAATGCTATAAATAATTTATCGGAGCAAACACAAACTATAGCTAATGGCTGGGAGCCTCGAATACGTATTGCTTATGACTCTATTTTTGAAATAAGTCACGTATTTAACAATTTGCAGCTATTTTTAAATGAGCATAAAAATATTGAGATAGATATTAAAGAAGAAGTACTTAATGGCACTTGGGAGGCTTTAATTGAGGATGACGTTGACTTAGTGATTGGTGCACCAGCTCCGGTTCCAAATCAAAAGGGGATCAGAGCGGTAAAAATAGCCGATATTCAAAATGTTCTGGTGGTTCACCCTAGCCACCCGCTAGCGCAACTAAAAAGGCCTATTGAGCCCAGCGAACTTGGTCAATACACTACGGTTATAGTACATGATTCTGCAAAACAAAGTATTCCGTGGTCAGCTAATTTAATCGAAGGTAATCAACGTTTTTATGTAAGTTCTGTAAGCCAAAAAATAACCGCTATTTTATCTGCTATTGGCATTGGTTATTTACCTGCAAACCTTATTGCTGAACATGTAAAAGCTAACAAACTGCATGTTGTGGAACTTACCGAACCACGCCCTATTCAAGACTTATACCTTGCATGGAAAATAACAAACAAAGGTAAAGGCTTAAAACAGCTGACCCAAATTATACTAAATAATATTTAACCCTTAAAAACGCAAAAGCCCATGCTAAAACAGCATGGGCTTTTTGAATCAGTAATAAATATTACAGTGCGAGGTCTTGCTTAGCGCGTGTTAAGTTGTGCGACACTAACTCGTTACCAGACATTTGCTGTGCTTCGTAAAAGTCTGATAATGCAGCCGTTTCGTTTTTAGCCATTAAACGTCCTACACCACGGTTACTTAAAGCAAATGACGTAAGCTCACGTACTTTAAAGCGTGGGCCAGTGCTTTGTTGTAATAAAGTAATTGCTTTTGAGCAGATTGCTTCAGCTTGGCTGTAATTTTTTGATTTTACATTTAATGCGCAGTCGTTAAATGCAACTTCGAATTCTTGAGGGGCTGTTTTAGCCTCTTCAATAACCATTAACTTGTAATCACTTTGATCAGCCATTACAGCAGCTGAGCAAGTTAATAAAGAGCCAAGAGCGATGGTTTTGATAAGTGAGCGTTTCATGATTAATTTCCTATTTGGTTAGTCGTGCTTGTTGCCGACAACTGAACTTTAGAGTTTTTACTTCATTTCGACAAACGATTAAAAACAAACCAATAAGTGAAAAAAACTAACCTATAGACTTTACGCTGATAAAAAGCGTTTAACAGTTCAAAAAATCAATCACCTCTTCTTGCACATCAATATAATCATCTTCTGACATATTTAGTGTTGCTAATACGCGTTTTTCTATATCATCCCAATCTTTGGTGGTGTCGCCGCGTAAAACACTATTGACCAAATTTTCAGACATTTTTAAAACGCTATAACACAATTGTTGGTTACTTCCAGTTATGTTACTTAGCATGCTCAAATCGTGATGACGTAAAATAAGCTGACAAATATCTATGGGTAAATGCCAGCTGGTCGCTAAGTAATAACCCACAGTGGCATGATTAGTTCCAAATAAACGCTCTTCTATATCTATCAAGCTTTCTTTATGAGTATTATTTGAAGTATGCAAAGCACTCACGTAGTTATCGAATTTAACTGCCATCGGCACAATGCCACAATCATGAAATAAACCCAGCGTATACAAATATTCTATTGGCACTTTATCTTTTATACATTGGCCAACAATCATATTTACCTCTGCAATTTCGGTGGCGGTATCCCAAAAGCGTTCTAAGCTAATGCAGCATTCTTTTTGGGTGAACATTTGCTTTAATTTTAAGCTTGGTACTAGCGCCTCAATACCGTTCCAACCTAAAAACATAATGGCCTGTTTAATATCAGACACACTGCGCACTAAGCCATACGATGGTGAATTAATAATTTTTAGAATAGCCGATGAAATAGCCACATCTTTAGCAATGATCTCTGCGGCGTCTGAAAGTGAGGGTTCTTGAGCAGATGCTAATATTTCAAGCTCATTTAAGATTTGTGGCTTTGGTGGAATAATAAAGTTTTTATTTACATCTGATAATACCTGCTCATTAACTACAATCATCGATGTCTAGCCTCCAGCTAAGCTATATGGATTATTTATTTAAGTCCATTTGAACTTTTATACTAGAAGTTGATTAGGGATTTATCAATTTGTAAGTGCTGAAATTGGTAGGATAAAAATAAAATTTAAAACAATAGCAACACACGCCCATGTGTGGGCGTGTATTTATTAATATTGGCTTAGAAATAATAGCCAATATTAATGTTAAAGCGACGCTCAGTTTCGCTGCTGTCGCCCGCTAATGAACCGCCAACAAACGGCATATTTTTACCATGAACTAAGTCAAAGTAAGTGAATAAACCACCTGCAGCTACCGAGAAACCAGTTACGTTCATCCAGGTATCTCTGCTGTTGTCAGATTTGTCGTAAATAGCACTGTAGTCGTTGTAAAACTGTAAGTTTGTCACCGCGCCCCATTGTACCGGTACGCTGTATGCTACGTTTGCACTCGACATTGTTGCCTCTGCCGCCATGCTGTCGTAAAACGAGTAAGCGCCTACAGCAATGCGGTTTACGTTATCAATATCGTAATTGTATTCGCCGTGTTGAAGTTGTAAGTTCCATGGGCCTATATTACTGTTTAAATGTAATGCCCAAGCGTTGTAATCACCTGCGCGGTCAACACCATCATGTAAACCACCAGCAAGTGCTGATACACCAATTTCAGTTTTACCACCTTCATGTTCTAGGTGATAGCCGTAACGGCCTGAGAACGTATTGTACTCGCCTATAGCATTAGTTGGCTCAGCATAAACACCATCGCCGGCTTCTCTAAAACCAACAATGTCGTAAGAATAACGATCGCTGCGGTTATCTACATAACCATCAACACCACCTAATTCATCATTTTTGAAAAAGCCCAGATCAAGCTGCCAGTTATCAGCAATCTTACGCTTAAATAACACCCCTAAATCGTGATCGTCTTCAAGGCCAACATAATAGTTAGTGCTGAAAAAGTAGTTATGTGAATTGTATGGCCAGTTACCAAAAGGAACCTTGGTAATACCTGCTTGGACTTGCCAATCATCAGCAAAATCATAGGCGGCATAAGCGTATTTAACGGCAGTCATGTAGTCAAAAAAACGAATTTCAGCGTTTAATTTTACATCACCAACGTCGCCTGAGAAATTTAGACGAAAAATATCAAAATCAAAATCGCCACCGCGATTTTTATTGTCGTCATCATACGAGGTATGGCTGTAGTTGGTTCGCACAGCGCCGCCAACTTTAATTCCCTGTGGCTTGTGATCATGCTTTGCCACTTGAGTTTCGGCTATATCTTCTTTCTCTTCAATGGTGCGGTCGATTGATTTTTCACTTTTTTGCTCTGCTTTTGCAAGTTGCTTTTGCAGCATTTCCACTTGTTTTTGTAAGCTGCTTAATTGCTGCTTTACTTTATCGAGATCTGTATCTGCATGTGCCGGATGTGAAAATACAACCATAGCCACTGCCAGTGCTAAAGGTTTCATAGGTGTCATAATTTGTCCTTGCTTGCCTTGTTGATATTATTAACTCGAACTTGGTCAGCGTGAGCTAAGTACCTGCTTGATTTTACATGTTGTTTTACAATGATAACGTATTTTTACAACTCTTCAATTACACTTTATGATTTTGCGCAACAGATCAGTAACACACAAACTACTTTTTAGCTGGGTAACCATGAGAATTAATCATATTTTTATAAATGAAAGCAGTAAGTTGAAAAAATTAAAGTTGGAAAAATAACAGGATGCTAATGTACCTATTATAGTGTGCTATTATTTGCAAAAATCATACGTAAATCAGCAAGCTTGCTGCTAAAAAATACATTAAGGACTTCCAATAATGAAAAATAACGAAACCTTTAACACCATTGCTACGTTAATTTTTAAGCATCTTTATAATAATTTTCCAAGCCCAAGTCAGTTAGATCCTAAACAAGTAATTAGCGATGCCTCAGATCAACAAAGTGAAGAAATTAAAGGCACTATTGCCTTTCTTATTCATGAGGAGTATATATTTTCAACGCCCAGCGCTACCTTTTTGCTAACTGAAAAAGGCTTTAGCCACGCTTTGTGTCCAAAATTTTGATCTAACTTTACTTTTAAACACTAAAGCTTAAGTGAATTACTGTAAGGAGTTATAACAATGAGTGATTTTATTTGGTTACTTCCAGCTGTGGTACTCACTATCATTTTAATTAAACTGATTAAACAATCTAAAAAACTGCCTTAGCTTTTTATTTAATGAGTACGCTTTAGCAATTTTTGGATTTGCGCGTTCACCATCTCTGGCTCATCATTTTGTGGATAGTGGATAGTGGTAACTTTTACTGGTTAGCACTATCTCACCTTGAGGAAAAGCATTAGCCCAGTTTGCATGCAGTTCTCCCCACATTTCACGCCCTTTATCAGTAAAAAATAACACCGATGGATTTTCATATTTTTTAACTGAGGCAATAACCGTCACAGGAATATCAGCTATTTGTGGGTAATCGGGCAAAGGTCGCTTCGACCAAAAGTCTAAATACTGATTCGACATGCCATTTTTCATATCATCGCGTTTTATAGCGGCAATTTCTTTTTCAGCGCGCGGTAAATCAACCTTACGCATAATATCAACATCATGCTCTGAGGCCGGTTCAATTAACATTAACGCTTTAATGTTATCAGGGTAGCTTGCCGCAAATACCCTTGCGATATAAGCACCATAAGAATGCGCCACATAAACTACTGGTTCTTCAATTTTTAACGCTTTAAGTAATAGCAAAGCCTCAGTAGCATACTGCTCTGAGCTATAGTTTTTCTTTATTTGCGAAGAGCCGCCATTACCAATTCGAGAATAGCGAATTACTTTTGCATGCTTAATAAGCGCTTTATAAATGGGATCCCAATCACTAAGCCCTGCAGAGCCACCCGCCTCGAGTAAAATAGTGTGTTTGCCACTACCCGCCATTTCATATTCAATATCAAAGCCATTTACTTTAACTTTAGCAAGCTCAGCAAACACAGCGGTAGAGGTGATTAATACCCAAAATAGAATCGTTTTTATTATTAGTTTCATATTGTTAAAATAGATTAGTAGTTAGTTTAAGTTTATAGCATTAAGCACTATGTTTATAAATAAATTCTCTAACGCAGAACCTCAAAAATAAATAATCACTTCAATCACTCTTAAATCATGTTTTGACTGATAGATTTCCTTATTCAAACCTATAAACCTCTGTGACCCTATGCCATAATCTAAATAATTCATAAATTTAGTAACTTGGCGGTATATAAACCGTTTCAAGCTAACTTATAGGGTTTTTTAATGGCTTATCAAGAGCAAAACCAAGCAACAATCTATTGGCACGACTACGAGACCTGGGGGGCGAGCCCACAGAAAGATAAGCCGAGCCAATTTGCAGGTGTACGCACCGATCTTGATTTAAATATTATTGGCGAGCCGCTTATTGAGTACTGTAAGCCACAAGCGGATTATTTACCGCATCCTGAAGCGTGTTTAATTACCGGTATTACCCCACAAGTGGCGATGCAAAAAGGCTTAGTTGAGGCTGAATTTATTGCAAAAATTCATGCAGAATTTAGCGTGCCCAATACCTGTGTGGCTGGTTATAACAGTATTCGCTTTGATGATGAAGTAAGCCGATATAGCTTTTATCGTAACTTTTACGACCCGTACGAGCGTGAATATAAAAACAATAACAGCCGTTGGGATATTATAGATTTAGTGCGTGCCTGCTATGCACTGCGCCCTGAGGGTATTGAATGGCCGTTAAAAGAAGATGGTAGCCCTAGTTTTAAGCTTGAGCATTTAACTGTCGCTAATGGTATTGAACATGCCGCTGCGCACGACGCGTTAAGTGATGTAACGGCCACCATTGCCTTGGCAAAGCTAATTAAAGAGAAGCAACCTAAACTGTACCAGTTCTTTTTTAGCCTTCGTGGTAAAAAAGCACTCGCTGAAATGGTTGATGTATTTAATATGACCCCGTTAGTGCACACCTCGTCTCGTATTCCAGCAACCCAAGGTTGTACCACTTGGGTGGCACCAATGAGTTTTCACCCGGTAAATAAAAACGCAGTTATTTGTTTTGATTTAACCCAAAACCCGCAGGTGTTACTTGATTTAAATGTAGAGCAATTACGCAAGCGTTTATACACCAAACGTATAGATTTAGCGGAGGGTGATTTACCCGTAGGTTTAAAATTAGTGCATTTAAACAAGTGCCCTATTTTAGCGCCTGCTAAAACGCTGCTGCCTGAGAACGCTGCTCGCTTGGGTATTGATCGTGAGCAATGCCTAGCTAATTTAGCCATTTTAAAAGCCAATACCGAGCTTCGCGATAAAGTCACTGAGGTATTTAATGAGCAAGGCGATTACAGCGCGACCACAAATGTAGATTATTTATTATATGATGGCTTTACTAGCCATGCTGATAAAGCCAAATTTGCGATTATTCGTGATGCAAAGCCAGAAGACTTAGCAAGCTTGAAACTTGAATTTGAAGATCCTAAATTTAATACTTTGCTATTTAGGTACCGCGCCCGTAACTGGCCACAAACGCTCAACCAGCAAGAGCTTGATCAATGGCGTCAATATTGCCAAAGCAAGTTAATGCATGGCGAAGATCAGCCATCAATCAGCGCACAAGATTTTATGATCACCCTTGAAAACTTAGCGCATGAACATGATGACAGCGAAAAAAATCTTACAATTTTAAAAGCCTTATATAACTACGCGCAAAGCATGTAATTTACTGTAGTTTATATAATGCATAAAAACGCGACCCTTTATAATTAAAGCGTCGCGTTTTTTGTATATAGTTAGGTAAGCGAAAGTAAATTCCACCAAAAGAAGCGAATGAGAAACACATAAAACCAACATTTACTGTTTATGTTTATCACTTTCTCTAAAAGCGCAGCGCCTCTTATCCTCTTTGTGAATAATTTACTTTTACCAATTACATTACTTTTTATGCAGTGCTTCTATACGTGCTAATAAGCTTGAGGTATCGTATCGCCCGCCGCCAAGAGCTTGTACATCAGCGTAATATTGATCAACCGTTGCTGTCATTGGCAGTGTTGCACCGTTATTTTTAGCTTCATCAAGGGCAATGCCTAAATCTTTGCGCATCCAATCTACAGCAAAACCAAACTCGTATTCGCCTGCCCACATTGTTTTGTAGCGGTTTTCCATTTGCCACGAACCGGCTGCGCCTTTAGAAATGGTTTCTATTACTTTTTCGCCATCAAGCCCCGCTTGTTTAGCAAAATGTAAGCCCTCAGCTAACCCTTGCACTACACCAGCAATACAAATTTGATTAACCATTTTACATAATTGCCCTGAGCCCGCTTCGCCTAAAAGCTGACTAAAACGGCTAAATGCCGCCATGATAGGTTGTGCTTTAGCAAATACTGCTTCGTTGCCACCCGCCATCACGGTTAACACCCCATTTTCAGCTCCAGCTTGACCGCCCGATACCGGCGCATCAATAAAGTCGATATGCTGTAAAGCCGCTTTTGCCGCAACTTCACGCGCTACCTCAGCAGAAGTAGTTGTGTGGTCGATTAAAATTGTGTTTTCCTGCATGCCTGCTAGCACACCGTCATTGCCGTATACCACTGAACGTAAATCGTCGTCATTGCCTACACACATAAAAACCATATCGGCACCATTTGCGGCTTCACGCGGGGTAGGTGCAAAACTGCCGTTAAAATCTTCGACCCATTTTTGTGCTTTAGCTGCTGTGCGGTTATAAACACATACGCTGTGCCCTGCTTTTGCTAGATGCCCTGCCATTGGGTAACCCATTACGCCTAAACCTATAAATGCAATTTTAACTGACATAAAAATGACCTATTTAACTGATAACTTAGAAACATAAGCTCGATTATGTCAATCGGCCGCTAAAAAAGCGAATGAAAGTCTTTTAAAATTTCCCTGATAAGGAAATTAGGTAGGTAATCTATGGATAGCATTTATCAATTTAACGCACCACTTTGTAATAACAGTGATTTTCCTTTGAGCCAGTTAAAAGGAAAAACGGTTCTTATTGTAAATACAGCAAGTAAATGTCATTTTTCGACGCAATTATGTGCGCTTGAAAAGCTATACCAACAATACAAAAGCGATGGGTTTGCTATTCTAGCCTTTCCATGTAATCAGTTTGATAAAAACGAACCATTAGAGGGCATGGCAATAAAAGACTACTATCAAAAACACTTTGCAATTAATTTTGAAGTATTTGATAAGGTTATGGTGAATGGCCCCGATACGCATCCCCTGTTTAGTTATTTAAAATCACATACGCGTGGAATTGCACAAAACCGTGCCATAAAATGGAATTTCACTAAGTTTTTAGTTAATGCTCAAGGACAGCTAATTGCGCGCTATGCCCCGCGTACTAAACCAGAGTCATTACACAGCGTAATAACAAGCAGTTTAGGGTCAACACCGGTTATAAAAACAGCAAACACTCGTTTTGGTTAGGCATCTATAATAAAAATGGTTTATGGTTGATGTAACTAGGTTAGTTGGATAGTAATAAATGAAGATTGCTTTTTTTAGTGCTCAAAAATACGAGCGCCCTTTTTTCGAACAAAGCTTAACTGGCTTTTCTAACATCGCTATTACCTATTTTGAGCAAAGTTTATCGACGCACACTGCGGTTTTAGCTAAAGAATTTGATGCGGTATGCGTATTTGTAAACGATTCGGTAGATAAAGCGGTTATTGATCAACTGGCTATATTTGGGGTTAACACCATTTTACTGCGCTGTGCGGGTTTTAATAATGTAGATTTAGCCGCTGCTAAACAGCATGGTATGCGTGTTCTGCGCGTTCCGGCTTACAGCCCTGAGGCAGTCGCAGAGCATTGTATTGCACTTATGCTTACGCTTAGCCGTAAAACCCATAAAGCTTATAACCGCGTACGTGAAGACAATTTTGACTTAAACGGCTTACTTGGCTTTAACTTGCATAATAAAACGGTGGGTATTATTGGCTGCGGTAAAATTGGCCAAGCATTGTGTAATATATTAACCGGTTTTGGCGCTCACATTTTAGTATGCGACCCTAATGCACAAGCTGGTAATTACACTATTACCGATTTAAACACCCTGCTTACACAAAGCGATATCATTTCTTTGCATTGCCCGCTAAACGAGCACACTCATCATTTAATAGACGATGACGCATTTGCCGCCATGAAAACAGGGGTTATGCTAATAAACACTTCGCGAGGTGCCTTGGTTAATAGTAAAGCGTGTATTAAAGCGCTTAAATCACAAAAACTAGGTTATTTAGGGCTTGATGTGTACGAGCAAGAATCAGAGCTGTTTTTTAAAAACCACAGTGACGATATAAACCAAGACGATATTTTCTCTCGCTTGGTAAGCTTTAAAAATGTATTGATCACCGGCCATCAAGGCTTTTTTACTCAAGAAGCGCTTACAGAAATTGCCAATATCACCTTACAAAATGCATTTGAGGTTACTCAAGGAAAGAGCTTAACAAACGAGGTGCTATAGCGCTGCTAAACCAAAAAGACAAAAAAGCGAACAAAATATAGTGTTCGCTTTTTTGTTATCTATAACACATGAGTTATTGCTGTATTCTAGCCAAACGCAACGTTTGCAAATACTAAGGTCATTAGCACTGGGCAGACAAAACGAATGTACTGAGCAAACCAATAATGTGCACCAGAACTTGCTTGATGAAGCTTATTACCACGCTGCCATAACCAGCCTACTGTAACAAAGTAAAATAGTCCCATCAGCGGTAGTTGGTATTGGGTAAAGACCATAATAACCAAACCAAATAGCCAATCAAAATTAACAATAATAGTACTGGCACAAATAAGTACAATGGCACTAACGGCCCATGTGGCTTTGGTTCTATCAACACTGTGGTTTTCTACTAAGAATGCCACCGGAATTTCAGTCGATGAAATGGTTGATGTAACTGAAGCAATCGACATCAACACAAAAAATAGTAAGCCAACTAATAAACCAATTTCGCCCATGGTGCCAAATAACTCAGGTAATATGGCAAAAATAAGCTGTCCTTCACCGATTAGTTTACCGTTGCTAAATACTTCAACGCCATTGAACTGAGCCACATAAATAGCCGGTATAATTAATAGTCCTGCTAAAAATGCCACGCTGGTGTCGAGTAAAGCAACACTTGCAGTCAATTTTGGTAAGTTAGCACCGGGCTTTAAATAAGAGCCATAAATCATCATACAGCCCACACCCAGTGATAATGAGAAAAACGCTTGCCCCATTGCGGCAATAATTAAATCAGGGTCGAGTATTTTGCTAAAATCAGGCACTAAATAGGCAGCAAACCCTTCGCTTGCGCCATCTAAGGTGGCAATGTAAGCAATTAGGCCAACCAATAAAACAAGTAATAATGGCATTAAACGGCGTGACCAGGTTTCAATTCCTGATTTAACCCCTTTTAAAATAATGCTGGCGGTTAAAATAAGCATCAGCGGCGTAAATATAAAATTACGTAGCATAGAGTCGCTATGTAAAAACTCACTCAAGCTCTGCAAGCCTAAAAAGGTGGTTATAGGCTCTATGGCGTAAGAAAGCATCCAACCTGCCACTATTGAATAAAAGCTTAACATGACTATTGCGCCTGCTAAGCCTATATAACCTGCAGCAGCGCCAACTTTAGGCGCATGGTCTTGCCATGCTTGGCCTAGGGCTTTAACCGGATTAGCTTGGGCTTTGTAGCCTAAATACAACTCGGTGTATAATGCAGGCAGCGCTAGCAAAAAAATAACAATAAAATACACCAATAAAAATGCGCCGCCACCATGATTAGCAGCCTGTGTAGGAAAACCCCATATATTGCCTAAACCTACCGCAGCACCGGCTGCTGCCAATACAAAACCAAGTCGACTTTGAAAACCATCACGCACTTGTGTCATACACCTACAAATCTGTTATTATTTTATCGAATGTGAATTAAACCATATTTAAGGGCGACTGAGTAATAAAAATGTACTTAGCGCACATAACAGCAAACAACCGCTCACAAACTATCCAGCTTATAACGATAACTATGTAATCGGTATTCACTTTTAACGAGCAATAATGAGTTCAGCTTACTTCGACAATCAGTTATTACAAACACCGCTTGCTGAGAATAATAACCACACCATTTTATTATTTGATGCCAGCCAATTGCAGGTTGATGAGCTAACACTCACGCAGTTTTTAAGCCCGTTTGAATTAAGTGTCATCGCGCGTCGTAAAACACCACAAGCAAAAAAAGAGTATGTAGCAACGCGACTATTGCTAAAATATTTAGTCAAAAGCGTATTACCTAACAGCAGTGATATAGCGCTGAGCAACATCAGCTCTGAATTTAATCAACAAACCAGCAAGCTTGAGCTAAATATAAATAATAACTTTGTGTGTAGTTGCTGTGTGTCACACTCTCATGGTTTGGTAGGCGTGGCCCTAAATATTAATAATTCGCTATTTGGTTTTGATATAGAAAAAATCAGTTTGAAACGACCATTTGAAAAACTCGCAAAGCACTTTTATGATGCTGCAGAAGTGGCACTTATAACTAAGCAACCGTGCACAGCTGCTAAAGCGGCGACATTTTTCAGACTTTGGACATTAAAAGAGGCATTAGCAAAAGCAACCAGCCGCCCTATTGCCCAGCTATTAAGCCCTAATGTATTTTGTGAGCTTGGCAACACGCAATTAAATGCAACCAGCACCACATTAACAAATGATGTAAACGAGCAGTTTGATATAAGCGTTGTGGCAAAAAAAAGCACCGACTGGCGGTGCTCATTTATCTCATTGAAAACGTTAAGCAGCCAGCTCGCCTTCAAGTAGTCGGCTATGAATAGCTTGAACCACAGCATCGGACTCATTTTGCTCAACTAAAAAGCACAGGTTGTGTTTACTCGCACCATGGCAAATAAGACGAATGTTAAATTCGCTCAACACCTGCATTAAATTCATTTCGTGCTGACGCAATACAATTTCAGACCCAATAAGTGCTACTAGGGTTAGATTGTTCTCAACCGATACATGGCAAAACTCAGCCAGTTTATCTAAGCACTCTTGATCTAGCTCTGGGCGTGATGCATTTGGCGCATTATCAAGGGTAATTGCTACACTAATTTCAGAGGTGGTAACCAAATCTACCGAAATATTGCATTCACTTAAAATAGTAAAGATACGCGCTAAAAAACCACTCGCTAATAGCATTTCAGGGCTTTTTAAGGTCAGTAGTATTTGGTTTTTACGTTGCGTGACCGCACGAATACCTGGTAGCTGCGATTTTTCACGTTCAATCCACGTGCCCCCACGCTCTGGCTCTGTGCTTGAGCCAACAAACACATTTATATGGCTGCGACTGGCTGGCAAAATTGTAGCTGGGTGCAGCACTTTAGCGCCAAAAGTGGCCATTTCTGCCGCTTCATCAAAGCTTAAACGCGCAATAGGTGTCGCTTTAGCACACAAACGCGGATCGGTACTAAAAATCCCCACTACGTCGGTCCAAATATGCACACTTTTAGCGTTAATTGCTTCAGCTAACAAGGCGGCACTGTAATCAGAGCCACCGCGACCCAGTGTGGTGGTTACATTGTTTTCATCACTGCCAATAAAACCCTGAGTAACAATAACCGTGTTCTCTAGTAAAGGAATTAAATGCTCTTTAGCTGCAAGCGCTGTAGCGGCTACATTTGGCGTGGCTTTACCAAATTGGCTATCAGTTTTAAGCACCTGGCGAACATCAAAACGCTGCGAATTTAAGCCTTTTAAGCGTAATACTTGAGTAAATAAATACGACGATAAACGCTCGCCAAAGCTAAGTAGCTCATCGTGTTGCTGCTCTGTTGTCAGTATTTGATGTGCCAGAGTTTGAAACTCATCAAGGGTGTTATTAAAACCAAGCGCTAAATCATTATCTAGGGTCAGATCAGTTAAAATTGCCTGCTGAATCGCAAGTACACCATCAATATGCTGTTGACGCTCTGCGGCATCAATATCGGCTTTGCAAAGTGCCACCAAGTGATTAGTTACACCGGCACTGGCGCTCACTGCAACAATTCGAACGCTGTTATCGTTTACAATGATTTCGCTACAACGGCTCATGGCCTCAAAATTAGCCACGCTGGTGCCACCAAATTTGGCAACAATGTAATCTGATTTTGTGCTCTGTAAACCTTGTGGCACTGATTGGGTAGTCATTTCGTCTCCTTTCGCGGCATCCAAACCGCAATAAAACAAGAAGAACTTGGCAGGAAATAAAGATAAGAAAAATCTACTGCCAGAAGCTCTCCACCTAAATTGGTGACAGTTTTGAGGATTCAGCCCCATAAACCGAAAAACAATAGTAACGACCCATTGTTTTCCTCGGCGAGTACTTCCCTCCTTAATGGTCGTAGGCTGTCGTTGCCTCGCATTAAGTACCTAAGTATCGCACCTCTTCTGAATGTATTATTAACCAGTGGCTAATAAAACAAAACCGCACTAAGAGTGCGGCTTTGAAAGTTATCGTTTAGACGTCTAGCTGTCAAGTCGTTTTATTATAAAATCAAATAAAACTACCCATAAAGTAAGAGCCAGCATAACCAAAGGTGTAACACACTAACAAATACAACGACAAACGAAGGTAACTTGCAAAAGTAAGTTCTTTAACCTTACTCATAGCAATAATACCAGCCGCCGAACCAATGATCAGCATTGAACCACCCACACCAGTTGCATACGTAAACGACAACCAATGCTGTTGACTCATTACAATGTCAGCTTTTAGTAACGCAGCCGTTAGTGGCACGTTATCAACACCGGCCGATAAAATACCCATTAAGTAGTTAGCGTACTCTGGCGCCATCACTGTATACAGGTTTGTAAATTGGCTTAGCACGCCCACTTCTTTTAATGCGCCAACAAGTAATAACACACCTACGAAAAACAATAAGGTGTCGTACTCTATGTCACGTATAAAGTCGATCATATCTTTATTGATGTCTTTTTTACGCATTAAAAATTGCGCGACTAAAAACATAATAGACAGGCCGAGTAAAAAAGTAAGTAATGGCGGCACACTATATAAAACACTTAAAGTGAGGGTAGAAATAACCGTAGTGAAGAAAATAACAGCAATAGTAATGTCGGTTTTTTCGATGCGTTTGAATTTAGTCTTTTTAAACTCTAACTGCTTGTTCATACCAATTGATAACAAGGTAGCCAGTAATAATACGCTTAATAACGCTGGCACAATTAACAGTAATAAGTGACTAATGGTGACTTTACCATCAAGGAAAATCATTAACGTGGTTACATCACCCGTTATAAGTGAAACACCGCCGGAGTTCACTGCAAATACAATTAAGGTGGCGTACTTAACTAGTTTTTTGGCTTCAAGCTTTAATGACATAATCACTGCCAAGGAAATCAATGTGGCTGTAACGTTGTCGGAAATAGATGAAAATAGAAACGCAAAACTCCCCACCAAAAACATCAGCTTTCGCTCACTAATGCTGGTTGGCATAATCCGGTTCACAACATTTTCGATGAGTCCTTTGGAGTTTAAATAGGCAACAAAGGTCATTGCGGCCATTAAAAACAGCCATAAGGAAGCAATTTCTAAAATATTGTGGTCTAGGAGGGTTTGAATCGTTTCGGGGCTTTGCCCATTAAGAGGAAAAATAAAGGAGATAATCCAACAAAGCGTACCAAAAAATAATGTCGTTTTGGCTTTGTTAACGTGAATCACATCCTCAATAACGATAAGCAAGAATGCAATCGCTATCAGCGTCAGGATAATCGAGGAAACCATGATATTAAACAACCTTCGGGGTTAAGTAAAAATTGAAACCATGTAAAAAATATACCCACATATTCTATGTGCCTATATTCGGCGCGGATACTATCACTATGTGGGTGTAAAAACTATTATTAAATCGTCGCAAAAACGAATACCATATAAGCTCAAGAAATATAAAATAACGAATACTAGGATGTTGTAACGCCTTATGATCCCAGCTAAAAAGCTACTTAATACCCTCACTGAGCATTGGGGTGTATTAGAGCTATTATTTAAACGCTTTAAAATGGCCGACTTTAGTATTAAAGATCTTCAAAATGCCATTAAGCAAAAGCAACCGACGTGGAATAATGAGCGCATTTATAAAGAAACCAATCGGTTATTAAATCAAGAAATTATTATTCCCTTGGCTAAATCGTCACAACTAGAAATTAACCGTGCTATTGCTGACTTTGCTACCTTTTTACTGCAAGAAGAGCATTTAGGCTTAGCACAAGAAATTAGCGTATTGGTTGATGATTTAGCTCGCTTAGGTAATCGGCTATCTAATGCTGGTGAAATGGAAGATTTTGATGATTTACGCCGCTTTAGCCGCATTATGGATGATCGGGTTCGTAAAATAATTAAACTGTTTTTACACAACGAAAACGCCATTTTAAATATTGTTGAACAAGCCAAATCAAATAACGCGGTGCAATCGCTGCAAAAGCGCTATAAAGCCGTGATAGAAGCGTTTGATGAATATATAGAACCCATGCTAGAAATGGTCGATATTAGAGGCGACTTTCATGCCTGTTTTACTCTAATTGAGCAACAAATTAGCACCCAAATAGAACATATTGAACGCTCAGGCAAGGCGTACAACGATAAACGTATGCTTGAGCAATTACGTACCCGTATTCTCGAAATGCACCTAGTTGGCCGGACAAGCTTACGCAAAAGTGCCGATATGCTAATGCCACTGCGTGAAGAGCTGCGCCGTAATAACCTTATTACCCGCCAAGCAGCAAAAGTATTAGGGCTAATTCGTAAAAACGGGGTGGATAATATGCTCAGCGCCGTGCAACCCCATTTTGTAAGCGATGCGCAAAAGTATTCATTGGGTCAACAGCGTCATATTGTTGCCTATATGGCAAGCCTAGCTGAGTTTGAACACCATGAATATCAGCTACCAGAACAAAATGATGTGCCCGCGTTTGTCACGCCAAACATTCCTGACTACCACGATGTAAAAGCGCAGTTTACCAAACGCTTTAAAAAGCAGCGTAAAAAACCACAGCCTCTGCTGCAATTTTTAGACGAAAGCTACCCTGAGCTTGAAGCCGATGAAATGCTGTTTTTGTATCAAAAGTTGGTAAGCGATAACACCCTAGAAATTAGCCAAAGCGATAAAAAAGCCCGCGTTAACATTGCAGGCCAGCACTTTAATTTATATCCCTTTAATTCAGAGCCTCAGGCTGATAAAGCCGAGCACGAGTAATTACCATGACCCATATAAACTTAGATGAGCTTTCTCACTTACAAGCCATTAATAAAAAATTAGTCGCCGGTTACCACATTTGCGAACAAGACACCGTAATGTGGCAAGAGCTTGACCAACAAATAGACGCTTATACTGCCTTATTTACAGCATTAGGCCACGAGTTAAAACACGATAGCCGTGGTTTTTATTATTTTGCCAGCGATGAAAGCACCCCAAACATGGGTAAGATTTCACGCGCTGTAGCGCTCACTATTTACATTTTAATAGAGCATTTTGCCAATACAGGTAAAGACCCAATGCGCGCATTATTTGACGAGCCAAACGATTTAGAGCTAATGCAAACCTTGGTACAGCTTAATAAACATTTGTTCGATCAGCTTGAGATATTTTCGGGATCTGACTTACGAAAAGATGTGTATTTACGCATGGTACGTTTAGGTCTTGCCCGCGAGTTAGAAGGTGGCTTTATGTTGCAAGCCCCTATTCATCGCTATATTGATGCCTTAATGGAAGTAAACGAAGAGACCTTTATTAGTGAGGACGAGCAATGAAAAATTTATACGGACTGATTAAACTCGCCCTACTCAATACCGCAGGCTATGCCAAATGTGTGATCCCACTGGATAAAAGTAGCTCGATTTGTGCACCTAACAACACAGGTAAAAGCTCAGTAATTAATGCACTGCAATTTCCGCTAATTAACGATTTACGCCTTACCGAGTGGGATGGCCACGATTTAGATGAAACCCGTAAGTTTTATTTTTCATCAGATCAATCGTACATTTTACTGCAAGCCGATTTACCCCATGGCTCAGTTGTCATTGGTGTAGCAGGCTTAGGTAAAATTGCCGGTTATGCGCACCAATACTTTTGCTATCAAGGTAAGCTTGATTTAGCCCAGTACACCCAAGGCAATACCATTATTAAGTTTACCAAGCTGTTTAACCACTTAAAGCAGCAAGGTTACAACCCAATAGAGCTTAAGGCACAAGAATTAAACGCCCTACTGACAGGCGGAGCAACGCAATTTGACGGTGAGATCAATTTAAAAATGATCCCCCTCAACAACGTTCAAGACTCTGCAATATACAAAGAAATATTTCGTCGTATTCTTAATTTACATAAATTAGGCGCAAACGACGTTAAGCGCTTTATGTTGCGTGTGTTTGAGCGCCACATGTCAAATTCAAAGGTCGACTTTTACGAAGTATGGCGCCGTTCATTCGATAAAGTAAACCGCGCAAAACGCGAATTAAAAGCACTAGAATCAATGCAAGAGCCCATAGCCGCTCTTGAATCTATGCTAGAAAACCAAACCGTGCTTAAAGGTAAACTGGCCGCTTATGCGCCAAAAATTGACCAAGCACTGATTGATTTTGATACGTACCAGGAAGAGCAACTAAGCGAGCTCAACATCGCCCTTGAAGACATTGAGCACGAAAAACACGATTTTGAACAAAAACAAAGCCTATACGTGCAACAATCGCGCGATATAGAGCGCAAGCAAACTCAAATTGAACAATGGTTTTTAGATTTCAACGCTCTTAAAAGTGAATTTGAGCTGGTTAATAAAGCCACTCTCAAAAGTAACCTAAGGCAGTTAAAAAATGACTACGAGTCGTTGTCACACTCTATTACGAGTGCTCAAGGGCAAAGCCTGCACACCCTTGATTTCCGTATTGGTGAAACACAAAAACAAATTAAGAGCTTAAAGTTACAACTTAAAAACTTAGAATTTAATTTATTCACCCGTATGCGTGAAGACTTATCACTTAAAGAGGTAGAAGAAATATCACGACTATTAAACCCCGATCTGCTCTCCTTTGCCACCACCAGCAATGGCGATATAACCATTGATGACGAAGATGCCTTTGGTGAATTTTTATCACAGCTGAGCGAAAATGTTAAAGGCGGTATACTCACCCTACCTGGTGCCAGTATTAAACTTAAAAAGCTCTCACCAGTACAAATGCAAAGCGGCGAAAATAAAGAGCAACTGAGCGCTCAGTTAACCGCGCTTGAGCAATCATTAAAAGAGTTTAAACAGCAGCGTGAAGTGGCCGCCAATGTTGCTGATAAACAAAAAGAAAAAGACGCGCTATACGAGGAGCTTATGAGTGCAGAAAGCGCACTTAAACGCTTAGAGCAATTTGAAGTGATGCAACAGTCGGTTGACGCCCAAGCGATGCTAAGAGAGCAGCTTTTAGCCGAGCGCGAACAAGTTGACGATTACCTACAAGATATTCAAAAAAACAGTGGCTCAATTGCTGATAGACGCTCGTTAATTAAATCAAAACAAGCGCAAATTAATCGTCAAACAGAGCGCCTGCGCCAAGTTAAAACCGAGCGTATTGACCACACGTTAGATTTATACAGTGGTAAAGTGACACCTTACATGATTGATATAAAAATCGATTTTGATAATTTAAGCGATTTAATTCACCACTTTAATAAAGACTGCCAAGAGCTTCGTAATTTCGATATAAATGTACGTAATACCTATATGCATATTTACAATGCAGGTATTACCAAGTTCGATAACGAAAACGATGAGTTTAGTAAATACCAAAAACTTATTAGCGCGTTTCATAATATTGATAACGAACGTGATGCCGTTGAGCGCCAAGGTCGCGTTGCCCTCACCGAAGTGGCCGCCACGATTAAAGGCTTACGTGAAGATTTAGACCGCCTACGTCGTGAAATGAATAGCTTTAATAAAGGCATAAGCCAGCACCGCATTTCAAACCTGCAAGCGTTTAAAATTAATATTATCCCGCGCAAAATGTTGGTAGATAGCATTGATACCATTATCAGTACATCTAACCAAATTGAACAAGGCGATACCCTGGATTTACTCAGCCAAGAACCTTACAGCGAAAGTGCGGTAAACGACGCAAAAGATCATTTAATTAAACTCGCCTCAGACAAAGCAGGCCTGACCCTTACCGATTTATTTGATATTCGTTTTGAAGTGGTTAACCGCGCGGGCGAAACCGAGCACTTTGAAAAGATAGACTCGGCTGGCTCAAATGGTACGCGTATCACCATTAAGCTATTATGTGGCATGTTGTTTATTCGTTATTTATTAAGCGATCAGGAACAAAACTTATACCGTATACCTATTTATATAGATGAAGCGGCTGATATCGACCCGCAAAACCAAAAGGCAATTATAGAAACTGCCCTGAGCTTTGGCTTTGTGCCAATATTTGCCTCCGTTAAACCGCAAATAAGTTGTGATTATATTGTGCCAATTCGTTCAGTAAAAGACGGTGCACAAAACTGGGTAGATGAAAAAGATTGGATTGAGGTTGAACATAAAGCCTCTCTACTGGACTAAGAATTAATTAGCTATTCATTTTAGTCAGTTACACTTATTTTTAGATTTTAAATTACCCTCGCCCATGGTAGTTTAAACAAACGCACTTTATTGGAGCAAACGGTATGAAACATATATTTATTGTCGCAGCACTGGCGCTACTTACCGCCTGTACACAAACGCCCGATTGGGATTACGATAAATCAGCAAACTTTAGTAACTACAAAACGTTTGCTTGGGTAGAAAACGCGAGCCTAACCAAAGACACGAATAACTACCAAATCAGTGGGCTGATGGAAAAACGCGTTCGCAATGCGGTAAACAACCAACTAAGCCAGCAATTAGGTATGCAATTGGTTGACGTAGCGCAAGCTGATGTACTTGTTAATTACCATGCAAGTGTAGATAAAGAGCTTGAAGTTGACAGCTTTAACGTAGGCTACGGTGCACGTTGGGGTTACTGGGGCACAGGCTTTAACCACGATGTAAGCGCACGCGAATATGAAGTAGGCACGTTAGTTATCGATATTATTGATCGTGAGTCAAACCAATTAATTTGGCGTGGTGCTAAAGATGGCCGTTTAAAGAAAAAACAAACACCATCACAACGTGAAGCCGCTATTAAAGAAACGGTTGCCAATATTTTAAGCAACTTTCCGCCTAAAGCGCAGCAATAAATTTTAATTAATATTTAAAAGCCCGCATGTTCGCGGGCTTTTTTATGGCTTAAAAACTGTTTGCCTATAATGTAATAAGTTGCGTATTAACAAGGTGATAGCTCAATGCTATAGTAATCATGTTACAAGGGATAAAGCTTAATCAATAAGACGTTTAGTAAACCTAGTGTTTAAAGTTGTGAGATAAATTAAAGGATTAAAATGAAAGAAATGTGCCCAAATTGTAAAAGTAATTTTGCAGCTAAAGATATAAATAATATTAACAAAAATAGTATTTTTATTGAAAAACAATGCCCTTCTTGTCAAACATGGTTTTGTTTGAATAAAACACTCACGATTATAAAAATTATTGGTATTTTTTTATTGTTAATAACCAGCCTATTAAATATCTTCAATATTAAGAGTCAATACAGTCTAATTTTTTCAAGCGCTGGTTTTGTAGGAATATTAGTAGCAATCATTATTACTTTTTTTGGCCAAAATGAAGCAATCAAAAAATAAAAAAAAGAAACCAAAGGTAAAATATGTAGATATCAGTAATACGAGAATGCTATTGAATCAAATCGCATTCTCTATAGTATCTTGGGCTTTAGGCCTTTTATCTATTATATTTGCGATAAAATTTATACATGATGGCTATATTCTGACTCCAACAGATTACCGGGTCGAATCTGACGTTTATTTCTTTTCAGCGTCACCGTTTACTTATCTATTTTATCTTCTTATTTATTTAGGAACTGGGGTCTACTTTTTAGCTGTGCCCTATCTTTTTAGAGATATGTTCCCACGAAAAAAGAAAAAGCCTAATAAATCTAAAAAAAAGCATAAACGAGGTAACAGCTAATTTTAGCTTTATTAGTTACCAGCCTTTTTTATTTAAATACGCATCAATGAAGTTGTTATTTATACTTGTGTAATAAATCAAGTGGGATATGGCAATAATCATCAGGGTGATTGGTTAAACGGTCTTGATGCTCGGGATCGCTAGGGACATAATTAGTCAATGGCGCTACTTGTACCGCTATTTTTTCAGCATCATCACGCTGGCTAATATAGTCTCTGGCGATGTTTAAATGATTACTGTCTTGGCTAAAAATGGCGGTGCGGTATTTTTCGCCTACATCGTTACCTTGTTTATTGATACTGTATGGGTCAATAATCTCAAAAAAATAGCCGATTAATTCATTTAGGGTTACTTCTTGGGCATCAAAGGTTACTTTCACGCACTCGGCATAGCCATCGTATTCACCTTGTGTTGTGTTACTAGTGCCATTGGCACGTCCCGCCTCAGTAGTAACTACTCCGGGTAAATACTTCATAAATTCTTGCACGCCCCATAAGCAACCACCAGCAAAATAAAGTGTGTGCTGATTTAATGAATGACTCGATTGTTGTGTTTGCATAATAAAGTGACCAATGTAAATAATTTATAGGATGCAGAGTTACTATTTTGTAACGCTAGGTTTGATTATCAAATGCAGTTTTTTATCATTAATGTACAATAGCGCCCAAAATCACCCTAGCTTAGTGAGCTTACCTTATCATGTGATAAAAAGTGATAGGTATTTAATTGTTAGCGCCATTGCATAAAATGAGAATAATGATATGAATCGTGCCCCGCACCTTATTATACCGGTCGTGTTAGCCAGTATTTCAACTGTTGCTTATGCAGAGCAGAGTAAAGAAACAGCAACCATAGAACAAATAACAATTGAAGCGTCACCCACCGCCAATACATTACCTGTTGGTACATTTGATTCACCTATTTCAAATTTAGAGTACGACCCGCGTGTTGACTTGCAATCACGCAATATGGCTGAAGCACAAGCTGATGTAACGATACGCGGTGGTATTTTTGAAAATACCGGCTTTAGAGTCGGCAGTGCAACTCTACTCGACCCGCAGTCTGGTCACTACTTTGCAGAAATTCCTATTGCACCACAAATGCTAACAGGTGCCAGCGTATTAACCGGAGCCGATAATGCACTTTATGGCATGAATAGCTCTGTGGGTACTGTGTCGTTTGCTTGGAAACCAATAACAACCGGTGGCAGTGTCTCTTTGGGCGCAGGCTCAAATGACTTTAACTTACAAACAATTCATGCAGGTGTGAGTACTCCACTTGAAGCAAACGCTAATTGGCGCATTGGTTTTGAAGGTGAACATTCGCACTCACAAAGTGATGGTTCAATTGATTTTGGCGATCATGACTTTACCCGTACTTCTGGCAGAGTGCAGTTAACTGGGAGCGATTCACAAACTGATTTATTTTACGGCTTACAAGAAAAGTTTTTTGGTTGGCCAAACCTTTATACCCCATTTGGTGTAAATGAAACCGAAGACTTAGAAACCCAATTATGGATGCTCAACCATAAGCAAGCCTATGCTACCAACAGTGAATTTGAAGTATCGGCTTATTACCGCAAGCATAACGACCATTATGTTTATTCAAGAGAGAACCCAAGCGCGTTCCAAGCATTTCATGAAACACAAGTAAAATCATTGGCTATTTCAGGTCGTCATGCGCAAACACAGTCAGTTGCGGTTAATTACTCGGCGCAATATATAGAAGACAGTATTGACTCCACCACCCTTGAAAATAACTTTACTTCACGTAACTACTTTAAGCTTAGTGTATTGCCTGAATACACAACAGCACTAGCAAGCAACCAGCAACTAAACGTCCGCTTAGGTGCTGCGTTTGATAACACCAGTCGTGATGATTCTGACCTATCGTTAATTGGTGATGTTAGTTTCAATACCCAAAATAACGATGGCACTGAGCGAACTTTGTATTTGTCGTATGCTGAGGCAAACCAAGTAGCCGGTTATACTGCTATTGCTGGCAGCGAGACTGGTGGGTTGTTCAGAAGTAACGCTAACCTTGAGCGCGAAACCACTAAAAATTTAGAGCTGGGCTTATTGCTTGAGCAACAAAGCTGGCAGCTTAATTCCGCACTTTTTTATCGTAAAGATAACAACCTAACCGATTGGACATTTAGCTTTGATTCAAGCTCAGCGCGATTTGCACAGCCGGTTGATATTGACACCACAGGCCTTGAGTTTTTAGCCACTAAACAATTTAATAATACAGAAATTGTTGCCAGCTATACCTACTTACATAAAACAGAAACCTATGGCGCTGAAAATGTTGATGCTAGCTTTTATGCCTTAAATTTTCCTGATCATCGTGTTACGCTCGGTGCAATTTGGAACCCGACGGATATGTTAGAGTTTCGTGTTGATAATGAATGGCGTAAACAGCATAAAAATGCCCTTCGCCGTTCAGATGACGAGGCACTATTTACTCAGCTGACGTTAAAAATAACTCCACCAGCTGTGCCTAACTTCTTTATTAGTCTTGCGGCTGATAACTTATGGGATGAGTCGTTTGAAGAAATTCCAGGTACGCCAGGTCGCGGCGAGCAATATACACTAAGTGCCACGTACAGCTGGTAACTTTATCGCTCAGCGAGGGCTTACTCCACGCTGAGCTTATCTTTTAAGTTAAAATAAGAAACAGACCAGTAGAAAGCTGAATTAGAAATTTCATTTCGCAGCCCTCCCTAAGTACTCTAAAAGCGCAGAATCCCCTCCTCTGTGTACATGCATAATTGAAATAGTATGAGCAAAGAGAAGTGAATGAGGTAACACTAGCGACAATGCTTAGTGGATACTTAATTGCACTCTCTCAGTACTACTTTTAGAAACACAAAGTAAGTATCTAACCTGAACTCTGGTTAAGAGATTTACTAACATATTGAATCAAAATGATATTTATTTTCTCAAGCTAGAGATTTTTAGTGAAAACAAGGCGAAATTACGCGTCAATAGCTAGCCTATTGCAAGTAAATTCAACGCAGTTAGCGCTGAAAATAGCTGCTTGAGATGGATTTATTATCCGGAGTTCAGGTTATCAACACTTTTCAAGCGTATAAATTGTAAATATATGTGTATTTAATACAATAAATTAGGTTAATTGCTCTAATTCGGTAATTAACGTTAATGCGTGTTCATTAGTTGTCCCACAAACATCTAAAGTGGCGCTAAAATCACTACACACTTTAGGGCGCGACTCATCACCAAATAGCTTACATAAATTACGCTCATCCAGCTGAATACAACGTTCTCCGGCCTTTTTACCATTTGGCATACCCGGTATTGGCGAGCTAATACTTGGTGCAATACAGCATGCTCCACAGCCTAAACGGCACGCCATTGATTGTGTTTTCATTATAACCTCAGTAATAAATTTTAATTATATTGTTGCTGCTTGCATTTAAATAGAGCGATTTGTTCTATTTGCAACCGCATTGTGCAATGACTTGTTACATCTTCAAACACACTGTAAACACTTTATTGCGTATCATTAGTTCATCAGCACAATTTATGAAGGAATGCCTTGTGGCGACTAAAAAACAAATAATACTCCCTATCGCGGTCCTTGTTGGTGGCATCGCCCTCGCAGCGGGCTTTTCAGCAATGAAAAAACCACCAGAAGAAAAACCAGAACAAGATACTCGCCCATTGGTTGCAGCACAACCTATTCACCTTGATGCAATCACTCTCGATGTTAAATCGTACGGTATTGTGCAACCTAAAGACCGCACTGAGCTGATTGCTCAGGTAAGTGGCCAAGTTATTTCTGTTGCAGGGCAATTTGTTGAAGGTGCCTTCGTAAAGCAAGGGGATATTTTAGCACGAATTGACCCAAATGATTACGAAGCTGATTTAATTGAAGCTGAAGCAGGCCTTGCCCAAGCAAGTTCAGCGCTTGAGATAGAACGTGCTCAAGCACATGTTGCTAAAGCTGAATGGGAACGCATTAAAGCAGACTCAAGCGATATTACTGCTTCTGCGCTTTATTTGCGTAAACCGCAATTGGCAGAGAAAATGGCACGTTATCGTTCAGCGCAAGCAAGTGTAAAACGTGCTAAACGTAATTTAGAACGCACCTATATTAAAGCCCCCTACGACGCGATTATTAACGCGCGAAGCATTAGCTTGGGTTCTGTTGTAAATCCAGGTAATATCTTTGGTTCACTCAGTGCCACCTCGGTCGCTGAAGTGCGTTTACCGGTTGCCGATAAAGAGCTGCAATACTTAAATAATGGCGGCATTGGTGCAACAGTGTTATTTAGTGCGCAGTTCGCGGGCAAAGAAACCACATGGCAAGCTAAAGTGGTGCGCAGTGAAGGGGTGATAGATCAAAAAAGCCGTATGAGCTACTTAGTGGCGCAATTACCAACCCCGTATGCTAACAAAACTCAACCATTGCGTTTTGGCTCCTATGTTAACGCTAGCATAGGAGGTCGTGCAGTTAATAACGCCATTGTTGTGCCACATCATTTAGTCAAAGAAAATAAAATTGCGATATTAAACGACGATTTAACCCTGTCGTTTAAAACTCTTAACATTATACGTGAACAAAACGGCATGGTGATCGCAGACCAAGGGCTCAATGAAGGTGAACAGCTAATTACTTCAGCCCTTGAATACCCTACCGAGGGAATGGCGGTAAAAATTGAAGACGTTGTAACAACCCCAGACGTTACTCAACTTGCACTGAAACAGGAGTAACTTATGTCTACACGTGAAAAAGGCCTAATTGCATGGTTTGCGCGCAACCCTGTTGCAGCAAATCTATTGATGATATTTATACTTATTGGTGGCATTTTAACGGCGTTTACTATTCGCAAACAAATGTTTCCGCAATTTGAAAGTAACTGGATCAGTGTCTCTGCGGTATACCCTGGCGCAGCCCCGCAAGAGGTTGAGGAGGGCATTACCATAAAAGTTGAGGAAAACCTTGAGAGCATAGAGGGAATAAAGCGCCTTATCACCTACTCCAATAGAGGCTCTTCACAAGCGTGGATTGAAATAGAAGAGCAGTTTGATCCGCAAGAAGTACTCGATGAAATTAAAGTACAAGTAGATTCAATCAATACGTTTCCTGCGGGTATGGAGCGCCCTATTGTTCGTCGCGATAAATACGAACAAGAAGTAATGATACTTGCCCTTTACGGTGACATGAGTAACTACCAACTTAAAGAGCTCGGTAACGATATAAAAGACGAGCTTCAGGCACTGCCTAATATTAATTTAGTTAACTTTAATGGTGGCCTTAATTACGAAATTGGTATTGAAGTAAGCCCAGACAAACTGCGTGCTTATGGATTAACGTTTAGAGATATTGCCAGTGCAGTGCAAAGCTTTTCTGCCAATATGTCAGCTGGGCAAATTCGCTCTGAAAATGGCTATATTTCAATGCGCGTTGAAAAACAAGCCTACCGTGGTAGCGAGTTTGCAAAGCTACCGCTGATCACCCTTGCCGATGGCGCGCAAGTATATTTAGGTGACGTTGCCACCATAAATGATGGCTTTGAAGAAGGCCTGCAATACTCAAAATACAATGGTAAAAATTCATTGTCGTTTGAAGTAAACGCCTCTAAAGATCAAGATATTACCGATGTTGCTAAAGTACTTAAAACCTATATGGCTGAAAAAGAATCGCAACTGCCTGCAGGTGTCAAGCTCTCTCCTATTGTTGATTTAACTTACTACCTCGAAGGTCGCCTCGATATGATGGTCGACAATATGATTTGGGGTGGCTTACTAGTTATGTTGGTATTAGCGCTGTTTTTACCATTACGTTTAGCTTTTTGGGTAATGATGGGTTTACCTGTGTCATTTTTAGGTGCCTTTTTGTTTATGCCAATTGGCTTTTTAGATGTCACCATTAACTTAGCCTCGTTATTTGCCTTTATACTGGTGCTTGGGATAGTGGTTGATGACGCCATTGTTGTGGGCGAATCTGCTAGTGCTGAAATAGAAAAACACGGCCATACACTCGATAACGTAGTACGCGGCGTAAAGCGCGTGGCAATGCCAGCAACATTTGGCGTACTTACCACTATTGCGGCATTTTTACCGCAAACTCTTGCCACAGGCCCAAGTGCGGCTTTTTCTAAAGCCATTGGTGGGGTGATTATTTTATGTTTAATTTTCTCACTAATTGAATCAAAACTTATTTTACCGGCACATATTGCGGCAATGAAAGACCGTAAACCAAATCCAAAAAACCCGCTTCACCGTGCACGTAAAGTAATGGATAACGGCCTAAAAAGTTTTGTTGATAACTACTACACCCCGTTTGTTGGTCGCTGCATTCATTATCGCTATACCGTAATTGTCGGTTTTATGTGTTTACTGATTGTCAGTGCGGGAATGTTTGCCGGTGGTTTAGTTAAATTTGTGCCTAATCCTAAAATACCGCACGATTTTCCACGCATTGATATAGAAATGAACTTAGCGTCTTCTGAGCAAGCAACGCTTGAGACAGCTAAAAAAGTAGAGCAGCTAATACTGAGCGTTGATAAGCAGCTCAAAGAGCAATACGGTAAACCGATGATCCGCGATTTATCAGTTAGCTTACGTGGGCGAACGCAAGCAAACATTATGGCTATTTTAGTTGAACCCGACCTGCGCCCTATTGATACCTTTGCACTGAGTGCCTTATGGCGCGAACAAATGCCTAACTTACCGGGTGTTAAAACCCTAACCATTCAAGATAGTATTATGAACGGGGGTCGAGACGATGGCGATGTAAGCTTTAAACTCGAAGGTAAAAATGCACAAGTACTTAAAGAAGTCGCTGGTAAGCTTAAAACCAAGTTACAAAGTCTGGAAGGCGTAGGCGATGTTAATGACTCAATGCAAAGCGCTACCGATGAAGTACAGCTAGATTTAAAACCACTTGCTTACAGTATGGGGCTAACCCTTGCCGATGTGGCCTCACAAGTAAGCTTTAGTTATTATGGTCTTGAAGCACAACGTATTCTTCGCGAAGGTGAAGAAATTAAAGTGATGATCCGCTACCCAGAAGATGAGCGTAACTCAATCAGCGATATCGACAGCGTACGTATTATCACCCCCACAGGCGCTGAAGTACCATTAAGTGAAGTTGCTAATATTTCATTAGTTGATGGGGTTAATCGTATTCGCCGTGAAAATTCAAAACGTACAGTAAACGTGTGGGCTGCAGTAAATACTGACCAAGTAGAACCCTTTGCCATTGCACAACAAATTCGTGATGAGTACTTACCTTCATTACTTAAAAACTACCCAGGGGTACAAAGTAATGTGGCTGGTCGTATTCAAGAGGAAATGGATAGCGCTGATGAGCAATTACGTGACTTTGCGCTATCGATGATCATAATTTTTGCATTATTGGCTATTCCTCTGCGCTCTTACTCGCAACCATTAATTATTATGTCGGTCATTCCATTTGGTGTGGTTGGCGCCATGTTTGGCCACATGGTACTAGGTATGACCATGAGCAGCTTATCGATGTTTGGCATTATTGCGGTAGCCGGTGTGGTGGTTAATGACTCACTCGTGATGGTAGATTTTGTAAATAAAGCACGCGCAGAAGGCATGGCCGTAAAACAAGCCGTTATGCAAGCCGGTGCAAAGCGCTTTAGAGCTATATTACTTACCTCAATCACTACATTTATTGGGGTAATGCCAATTATTATGGAAACCAGCTTACAGGCTAAAATAGTTATTCCTATGGCGGTATCGCTGGCCTTTGGTGTGCTATTTGCCACGGTAATTACTTTAATACTTATACCTTGCCAATACGTAGCTTTAGAAGACGCTAAGCGCCTTACCCGTAAGCTACTTGGTAAATCGCAGCCTATAAGTGTTCAACCGACACCCACTGCCAAATAATTAAAGTTTCTCTCCCAACCATTAAAGCTCGGCCTAATACGCCGAGCTTTTTATTGCCTAAATATTGCGCTGCATTATTAATAGTTTTTATAAAGTGTTTCAAATAAATTATGGGTAATTATTTTAATTATATCAGCGTATTATGCGCCCTCAATTTAAAGCATCGCTAACGCATTATAATTTTATTGCTTAGCATTAAGCTCACACCGCAATGGTTTTGAGCCGCTTGTCAGTTAAGTGCCCTCCACTTAGCTCTAATAACGAGGGCGTGTTGACCTTTGGCGTTTGAATTTGCAGCAGTATGTTTGGTTTTTAGGCAAGGCAGAGCCTATGAAGTGTGGTTACTCCCCATAAATGGGCGATAAGGTAGCATAAATGCCAAACATACGCTGCCCTTTGGGTTCTGCCTAGGGGCAATAAACTCTTTGTTGCCTACATGGATGTAGGTAAGGGGCGTGAGCAGGACGCGGAAGCTTTGCTCGGTTTTTACTTATTCTTACAGGGATGTAAGTCATTAGAATAACGCAGGAGCAGTTATCGAGCCCACTAGGTTACAAACCTCGCGCCGCGATTTGATCGCCCCTAGATTAAACAAATCTCAATCCGCAAAGATCAACACGCCCTATACACGTAAATTTAAAACACCTAAACATACTGCTATCCGCTTAAAGCGCTATGGCATCTAGTTTATTTATGCACCCTAAGGAACCCTATGTTTGATTTAATAAGCAAGCGCAGCGCTAATTTAAAAAATGATGTATTAGCCGGCCTAACCGCTGTGCTTACGCTCATTCCCGAAGCTGTTGCGTTTACCTTTGTAGCGGGAATTGACCCAATGATGGGACTATATGGCTCGTTTTTTGTTGGCTTTATTACCGCCGTGTTTGGCGGCCGCCCAGGTATGATTTCGGGTGCTGCTGGCTCTATGGCTGTAGTCACCACCGCCTTTATTATTATGTTTGGACTCGAGTACTTGCTGGCCGCCGTGGTGTTAACCGGTGTGCTGCAAGTTGTGTTTGGCGCTTTTAAAATGGGCAAATTTATTAGGCTGTTACCTCACCCTGTAATGCTTGGCTTTGTAAATGGCTTAGCTATTGTGATTGGTATGGCGCAATTTGGCCAATTTAAAGAAAACGTTCGCGTAGTTTACGATAAGCAACACGATATGTTTACCTACGCAGGCGATTGGATGCAACTAACCAGCCCTGCTATGCTTACCATGATGGGGCTAATTGCGCTAACCATGGCAATTGTGTATTTTTTACCGCGCTATACTAAAGCAATTCCTGCCCCTCTTGCTGCAATAGCAGTGTGTACAGCGCTGGTCACCTTTACACCACTTGAGTCAAAACTTGTTAGCGATGTTGTGCACACGCAGCGTACTTCAATGATTGAAAAAGAGATCATTACTGAAAACTTTGCAGCTATAAAAAATCAAGTACCTCATGGGCAATACAGCGAAGTGGCGCAAAATATTGCGCTTGAGCGCCCAACCGATGCGCAGATTACGGCTAAATGGCAAGCTAACGAAGCGCAAAAAGTAGCTGAGGGCTTAAAAGACACCATTGACCCACTTGATGGCAGTTTAAAAGGTGCATTACCGAGTTTTCACTTTCCGCAAATTAGCTGGGATTTAACCAATAGCGACTCGCTCGATGCGCTTATCACCGTGCTAATGCTTGCGCTTATTTTGTCAGCTGTGGGGCTAATAGAAACCCTTATGACGCTTTCGCTTATTGATGAAATAACACAAACCCGCGGGCAAGGTAATCGCGAGTCGGTAGCGCAAGGCTCGGGCAATATTTTAAGCGGTTTATTTGGTGGCATGTGCGGCTGCGCCATGATTGGCCAAAGCATGGTGTGTTTAAATTCAGGCGGCCGAGGGCGTGCGGCAGGTATTGCTACCGCTTTATTTATGCTGGTATTTATTTTGTTTTTTCCCAGCTTAATTGAAATGATACCGGTAGCATCTTTAATTGGCGTTATGTTTATGGTGGTTATTGCTACGTTTGAGTGGTCATCTTTGCGTTTATTTGGCCGTGTTCCAAAATCTGAAATATTTATCATTATTGTGGTATCTACCGTTACCGTATTGCTCGATTTAGCCGTAGCCGTAGGCATAGGTATTGTTATTTCTGCCTTGGTTTATGCATGGAACTCTGCAAAAGAAATTCGTATTAAATGCAGCGATGAATCGCAAAGCGAAAAAACCTACCAAGTAACGGGTAATCTATTTTTTGGCTCTATAACCTCGTTTAAAGAAGGGTTTAACCCACATAACGACCCACAAAAAGTGTGTATAGATTTTGCCAATGCCAGAGTGTGTGACCAGTCAGGTATTGAAGCCATACATGGTTTAAGTGAGCGTTATAAAGCATTAGGTAAAACGTTGCATTTGCGCCATTTGAGCCCAGAGTCTGCCAAGTTATTACAAAAAGCCGGTGATTTAGTAGAGGTTAACATTGTTGAAGACCCTAAATACCCTGTAGCCAACGACGCTATGGCGTAACACGTCTCTTAGGTAACTCACTAAAAAAGCTCGGAACTTCCCGAGCTTTTTATTTTTAAGTCAATTGTTTAAATTATTTTAAGCTGGTAAGTTAGGCACGTATATGGACACCCTCGCATAAAAGGATGTAACTATGCCACTTGTACAACTTATTCTATTTATTGTTTTTGCTGTGTTAACCACACTTGGTTTAAAAAGAATAACCGTAACTTAATGCTATTTGGCTTCATTGCTATATCGTTCACATTTGTGGGGCTCGGCTTTTTGATAGGCGTAGATGAAGGGAAGTCAGGCATTAATTAATCAAAAAAATTTTAGCTTGAAAATTAAAGGGACTTTAATGCGCTTATACATACTGATTATTTCTTTAGTTATTTTTTTAAGTGGGTGCCAGAGCTATATTGCTTATCAAATAACTAAGCCTCCGCAGAAAGTTCTCCCTAAAGAATTTGAGAGCTCTATCGCTTTATCTGGAGTACAAACCCATTACTGTAGCAGCGAAGTAGATTGTCTTGATTTTAGGTTTATCTCACCTAAGGATATCGAAAGCTACCTACTCGATGGTAATACACTTTCGTTAAGTTTGATTGTTGAAGGAAGCACTGAAGATGAGGTTTTTGAATACCAACTTACTTCAGATAATTTACCAAACAACCAAAATAGCGGGCTTTTAATCATCTTTCCTGGGTATGGCGTAGACAGCTTGATTTACACCATGCAAGCAAGATGGCTTAGCCATGTCACTGGAAAAAATGTGATAGTGATGCCTGCAAGTAATCAATACGAGAAGTTTAGATTTGGTTTAAACTCGCTTGATGTGCTAGTCAATTATGTAAATAAAGAAAACTACACTGATATTTCCTTAATTAGTTACTCAATGGGCGCAATTGCGGGAGTTGAGTTTGCATCTAAGCTGAACATTAGTAAGCATATACTTTATGCCCCAATGATTAATTTTGAGGCCGCACTAACCACAATTGCTAACTTATCACACCCTATTTATAGCAAACTATTAGGCGATGATTATTTAAACGAAGTCGCGGCTAAGATAATTGAAAAAAGTGGAGTACCTCTAACTAAACTCGACATATTAAATAATCTAAATAAGACCCCGCATGCTAGGCAAACTTACATCTTTTCAAGTAATGCAGACAAAGTGAGTCCATATAATAGGTTGCTTACTCTTAACAACTCAAAAGTGAGCATGTATGAGGTAAAAGATTTAAATCATATTGAAATGGTTTCTTTAATTTCCACACAACAAAGGAATGTGCTCCTTTCCTTGCTTGATGGATAACTTCAACAGTCCTAATAATTGAGAAAAATACTGCTCGTTTTTTACTCCTAATACGTTATGGTAATAAATAACAATACATAACTAATAATAATGGAAGGAGCAGCCATGAATACCCCGCAATCAGATCATATCCCGCAAGAAGCCTTTGATTGGTACGACGAATACGCCCACGGTTTAATGGACCGACGTACATTTATGAAAAAACTAGGTGGGTTAGCTGCACTTGGTTTTTCAATGAGCGTACTAACCAGTGCCCTGTTACCTAATTATGCGTTTGCAGAGCAAGTATCATTTAACGATGATGATATTAAAGCCACCTACGAAGAATTTGATTCGCCAAACGGGCATGGTAAAGGCAAAGGCTACTTAGCAGTACCTAGCAAAATTGAAGGTGAACTGCCGGTTGTATTAGTTATTCACGAAAACCGTGGTTTAAACCCATATATTAAAGATGTAGCCAGGCGCTTAGCCAAAAAAGGCTTTATTGCCTTTGCACCCGACGCACTCTTTCCGCTTGGTGGCTACCCTGGTAACGATGATGAAGGACGCGCCATGCAAAAGACCATGGACAGAGCTAAAATTCAAAACGATTTTGTAGCTGGGGCTCACTTTTTAAAAAGTCATTCTAATAGTAACGGCAAACTGGGAGCTGTAGGCTTTTGTTTTGGTGGTTACATTGTTAATTACTTAGCGGCAGTTGAGAGTGACTTACTGAGCGCGGGCGTGCCTTTTTATGGTACTCCTGCCAGTGAGTCACTGCACAAAAATATAAAAGCGCCTTTAATGATTCAATTAGGTGAGCTTGATAAACGCGTTAACGCTACATGGCCTGATTATGAAAAAAGCTTAAAAGCTAACAATGTTGAGTACACTATGCACATTTACGAAGGCGCTAATCATGGTTTTCATAACGATTCAACTGGCCGCTACGATGAAAAAAATGCCGAACTTGCATGGCAGCGTACATTAGCATTTTTTTATAACCACTTAAGTTAACATTACTAAGCGTGTATTTATTACTCGTTAATTAATACACGTTTATCAACAATCCCCTGCTTTACTAGCTGATTCAATATGTGAGCGGTTTTTTCTCTGCACACATCACGCAATAGTAGTACAGCGGGAGTAATCGATTGCCTGCTTGGGCAAATGAGCCACAGCTCACCACAGGTATGCTGGTAATTATTCATCACAGTAACAACCCGTTTGTTTAATAAGTCATCGGCAATATCTAACGCTGATTTAACTGCTAAACCTTTACCTGCAACACACCAACGCCTGACTAAATCGCCATCGTTTGAAGCTCGTCTGCCCTGCATTTTAACTTTGTATTTTTTTTGCCCGTCGGTAAATTCCCACACATTATTGATAATATCTTGCAGCTGATAAAATAACCCATGATGCTGCGCTAAATCATCCGGGTGATCTGGCTCACCATATTTAGCTAAATAAGTTGGCGTAGCACAAAGTAGTCGCGGTACATTGCAAATTTTAAACCCATAAACACTGCTATCACTGGGTGAGCCATAACGCAGTGCTATATCAACCGAATCACGAAAAAAATCGATATTACTATCGCTAATGTGCGTGCGCAAACTCACACTTGGGTACTTATCCATAATGTCATCAATCCAAGGGATCACTAAGTTGCGGCCTAAATCAGATGAGGTAGCTACTCGTAATTCGCCTTCAATGGCGTCATGTTCTCCTTTAAGGTTTTGCCTTGCCGTTTCAAGCACAGCCAGCGCTTGTTCGCATTGGGGGATGTATCGCTCCCCTGCACCGGATAAACGCAAATGGCGAGTTGTTCTAATAAATAATTCACAGCCAAGGGCTGACTCTACACGCTTAATAGCAGCACTGGCAGTTGCTGTGCGCATATCTAACTTGGCTGCTGCTAGCGTAATGCTTCGACACTCAGCTACCTTTAAAATAAGTTTTAAGTCATCAATCTGCATATTATCTATTTTTATTTGATAATGATTCAATAATTATGCTGTTTATTTTAAATAAAGCAAATTGTATTATGTTGCTCATACACTCAGTGAACACTGTTTATTAGCCCTTTTTTATTATGGAGAGACTATGACTCACCCTATTATTCGCGACCTTGAAAGCCGCCATACTGCTAAACGTTACGACGCGACAAAGCGCATTTCTCAAGACGATTTAACGGTATTGTATGATGCTATGCGTCTTTCTCCTTCGTCAATTAATTCGCAGCCTTGGAAATTTGTAGTGATTGAATCAGACGCTGCAAAAGAGCGTATGCACACTACCTTTGCTAATAAGTTTCAATTTAATCAGCCACACATTAAAGCGGCGTCGCACATTATTTTATTTGCTCATAATCCGCAATATACTCGTGAAGATTACGGACACGTAATTGATGCCGATATAAAGAATGGCAGAACTCAAAAAGAAAACCGCGAGCAAGCTTTTGGCGCCTTTGCGTTTGTTGATTTAAATACCGATGAGCAAGGTAATAATGCCGCCTGGACCAAAGCACAAACCTACATTGCTTTAGGCAATACTATGCATGCAGCAGCACGCTTAGGGATTGATACCACGCCGATGGAAGGCGTTGATGCACAGCTGATTGGTGAAGAGTTTGCAAGCGAATTAGACGGCTACATCTGTGATGTGGCACTTGCGCTGGGTTACCATGACGCTGAAGAAGACTACAATGCTAAGCTGCCAAAATCACGTTTAAGCAAAGAACAAGTAATTCAGGTTTTATAAGTCAAAGCTGCTCACTTTAAATTGTTAGTGAGCAGCTCACTTTATTAGGCTAGTTTTGTGACCACAGACGCATTGGTCACTTTGCCTTGATCAACATCTGCGGTAACAGTGCATAATGCACCATTAATTAAATTTAAATTAGGAGGGATGTGACCAATATCGGCATCAATGATCACCGGAAATAAACACCCGCCAAAAGCGGCATTTAAGCCTTGGCGATAATCAAACCCCGGATCTTGCCCCTGTAAGGTTACATGGCGGCCAATAATCACCCCGTTTATATCATCAAACATACCGGCTAATTTGAGTGACAATAAAAACCGTGCAACCGTCGCAGGCGTGAGCTCTGCGCTTTCTAAATAAAGCACAATACCTTGCGAGGCATTATGCTTTTTAAACTCATGCAGTGCTAAAAAAGGCGAATCAAGCAACAGCCCAACCGTATCAA
>NZ_BADU01000021.1:0-522 GCF_000239875.1 Pseudoalteromonas sp. BSi20311
CCAATGACGCCCGAACAAATTGAAATCCGCGAACTTAAAAAGCAAATCCAACGCATTGAATTAGAAAAGGATATATTAAAAAAGGCTACCGCTCTCTTGATGTCCGACTCCCTGAACAATTCTCGTTAATTGAGAAACTAAATCAACGAGAGCGTTACCCAATTAGCGTGCTGTGTAACGTATTCAATGTGCATCGTAGCAGCTATAAATATTGGGCTATACGGGATACAACGCCTACACCAGAGCAAGTAAGGCTAGAAGCTGAAGTTAAAGCCATACATGCAATGAGCGGCGGCTCAGCTGGGGCGCGGACAATCGCGGCAATAGCAACGAACAATGATTTTGAATTGAGTCGTTATCGTGCTGCTAAGCTAATGGTTAAATTAAAGCTTGAAAGCTGCCAAGTACCTCAACATTCATATAAACGTGGTGGTAATGAACACCTTGAAATTCCAAACCTGCTTGATAGACAATTTGATGTTGTTGAGCCAGATACAGTGTGGTGCGGTGATGTGACGTATA
>NZ_BADU01000020.1:0-2045 GCF_000239875.1 Pseudoalteromonas sp. BSi20311
CATAGAGCCTGACCAAGTTCCAGCGGTAATTTCAAGTACCATAATGACGGTTGTTAACCAAAAAACGAGCTTTACTTTGTTTTCATGGAGCTTACTGTCAATACCAAAATTATGAGAATGTTCCCACTGAATACGACTATCGTTTTTCATTAAATATCCTAAAATATTGCTTCATGCTGTTTATGAATAGCATCTATTTACACTTTGAAATATACTATACCCTAGTATACTACTTATCAAGTAAAGGAAATTTATGTCACATACAATCGCAGGGAAAAAAAAGCTCCTCAGTCGTGTTAGACGAATAAAAGGTCAATCACTCGCTTTAGAAACTGCTTTAGAAGGAGAGCCTAATTGTATGGCTGTTTTACAACAGGTAGCTGCGATTAAAGGTGCGGTTAATGGGCTGATGAAGGAAGTATTAGAAGGTCATTTGAGGGAACATTTAGGTGCAGAGGATATGACAAAAGAGGAACGATTAGAGGAGGTAGAAGATGTTATTTCCATTCTTAAAAGCTACTTAAAATAGAACTCTTAATGAAACAAATCGAAAAACCGATTGCCTCTCGGTTTTTTGTGTGGCACTATCCTATTACTTAAAAAATGGCGATTGAAATTTATGTTACTCGGTGAATTAGAAAAACAAGTTTTAGAATATCTATGGAAAAATCAACCTGCTGATGCCAAGCAGGTGCATAGCTATTTTGAAAAAGACCGAGGCGGATCTCTAAATACCATTCAAAGTACGCTAGAACGCTTGTTTAAAAAAGATTTGTTAAGTAGGGTAAAAAACGGCCACGCTTATCAATACTTTCCAAAAGTTGCAAGGCAAGAGCTGATAGGTCAGTTGATTAAAAGTATTACTCATGATTTTGTTACTGAAGATGAAAATAGTGTTGTTGCTGCTTTCTCTTCTATTTCATCAGATCTAGATGAAAAGCAGCTAGATAAATTGGAAGCAATGATTGAACAACAACGTCAAAAAATACAGAAGAATTCTGAAAAATGATTTATGGCCAATGGGCATTAGTATTTAATTTGCTCACGGTGGGGGTTTTAGCCTTTATCGTGGCTAACATATTTGTCTCAATTACTTTTTGGTTAGTCAAAAGTAAGTTGCAACACTATGCGGTATCAACTCGTAAATCATTATTATGGTTATTAGTGCTTGCTCCGTGGCTGATATCTTTATGTGCCACACTCTTTTTTAGTCCACTATTTCAAAACGGTTCAATATTTGTTTGGTTGACAGACCTTGCTCATTGGCACCATCCTGATATTTTCTATTTTATGAGCTGGCATAGTGCTAGTTTACTTATTTTTACCAGTTTTACTCTGTATATTTTTATACGAAAAATAACTCTTCTTTATCGTAATCATCATCAAATTAATTTGTTACGTGTATTAGGGATTGAAAATAGTAAGCAAGTCTATTTCATTGAATCATCTATACCTACAGCATTCACTGGTGGTGTGTTTAGGCCATCATGCTTTATATCTACGAGTCTTGTCGAGCAAACAACTGCTGATGACATAAAAATAATTATTCAGCATGAGTTAGCTCATGTTCATTATTTTGATCCATTAAAGAAATGGCTTTTCTCATTTTTCTCAGCTTATTTCGCTAATAATGTTAAACAGTTATTGATTTCCATGATGTCGCTATCTATGGAGCAAGCCGCTGATTCTTTTTATGCCGAAAATCAGCAACAATCACATAACGTTGCAAGTACCTTAGTAAAGTTTACTAAATTGGCTGCGAGCTACTCTATTCATCCACAATATAATAGTGAATTATTTGTTCATTTCTGTCGTCATTCTATTGAACAAAGAGTGCTTCATTTGCTTAGTGATAAACAGTTCAGACCATTTCCCACGGGAGGTGTTGTGATTGCAATACCCCTCTTAGTTCTAATTTCAACAACGTCTGTAGATAGCCTACATCACGTTATTGAAACGCTTTTTACTCATTAACCGCTTATTAAAATCTTACTCTAAGGTACTGATAATGAATCTTTATTTTAATATATGCTCTTACAAAANAC
>NZ_BADU01000019.1:0-4973 GCF_000239875.1 Pseudoalteromonas sp. BSi20311
GCACTGCTACTAAATCACCGCATATAATCTGCAAAGGTAACACTTCGTTTGAACCACATAAATACTCATATATCAAAAGCACTAAGCAACGTCAGTATTACTTACTCATTTAAATTAGTAGCCCCACTGTGAAAATACCTAAACGCTTACAGCCATTAGTTGATGATGGTTTTATTGATGAAGTGATCAGCCGTTTAATGAGCGGTAAAGAGGCCGATGTATTTGTGGTCGCCTGTGGTGATGACATTCGCTGCGCTAAGGTTTATAAAGAGGCCAGTAAGCGCAGTTTTAAAAAGGCAGCACAGTACCAAGAAGGGCGAAAAGTACGTGGTGGCCGCCAAGCCCGTGCTATGGGTAAACGTTCAAGTTACGGCCGTCAATTAGAAGAAGAAATTTGGCAAAATGCCGAGGTTGACGCACTCTCGCGTTTATCCTCAGCAGGTGTTCGGGTACCGCAAACTTACGGCTGCATTGACGGTGTATTGCTAATGGAACTTGTAAGCGATGATGAAGGCGATGTTGCACCACAACTTGGCGCGGTTGATTTAACCGAGCAACAAGCCATTGAGCAGCACACATTAATGATGCATTACATCAAGCTCATGCTGTGCGCAGGGATTATTCACGGTGACTTATCTGAATTTAACGTACTTGTAGATAGCAACGGCCCAGTAATTATTGATTTACCCCAAGCGGTTAACGCCTCTGCTAATAATAGCGCCGAGGCGATGTTTGCTCGCGATGTAAATAACATGCGCCGCTATTATGGCCAATTTGCACCTGCGTTATTGCACACGCAATACGCCAAAGAAATGTGGGCACTGTTTGCCGATGCTAACTTAACCCCGCACTCAAAACTCAGTGGCGAATTTGAAGACGACAGCGAAGCTGCAGATGTAGACTCAGTACTTGACGAAATTCAAGCCGCCTTTGATGAAGAACAAGAACGTAAAGAACGCATTCGCGACGCTGATGAGCAATAACCCTTAATTTACGTGCTGAGTTTTGACTATTAGATCAAAACTTAGCATGTAGGTATGGGCCATAAGGGATGAGTTTAGCTCGTCACTGCAAAATCTAAGTTAGTTCTGTCATTACTATCAACGGGAACCGACAGGTGTGCATTTAACTAAAAGCAGCTTGATACTATCCATTAATTAAATACCATTGAGCCTGCAAACACATATTCATTATCAGTGTAATAGCTGATAAATTCTTCCTCATTAAAATCACATTTATAAAAAAAAGACGTTGTGACGGTCTTTTTATTATTTATGGTTATTTCGAATTCAGCCTGTGATGCTTTATTAAATAAAACACTACACTTAGTATTTAAGCCTAACGAATAAACCTTCCCATCAATTTCGATACTGTTGTTGCCTAAAGTAATTTCATTGGGAGTTGTTAATAAATGCAAAAAGTAATAGAGCCCTGTTAAATAAAAAAAAGGAGAAACAAACAAAGCAGCCTTTATCTTTACAGACTCAGAGTCATGTAAATAATAGGTAGAGAGGATGGATATTATAGAGAACAAAACAACCATAACAAAATTTGGAGAGAGCCAGTTTTTGGTAAATTTAAATATCATCTTCGATCGAGAGGTAAGAGTGACGGTCGACTCAATAATTTAAGCTAACAGAAACTAAGGTTCTAAATTTGTAGCCTATCTTATTAAATTAACAATGGTATTTCTACATTTAAGCGCCTGAATAAAATATGCACTTCGTCCATTCCCTTGTGTTTGCCTGCTAACCTTTTTGACCACGTTATTGTGATATCGTACAAAGCCCTCCTTGTCGTATTTTCGACAACTTTTTAAGCATAAACGAGAGAGTCCTTAATGACTAAAGTTGACACTTTTGCGAAGTTCGGCTGTGAGCGAAAAGCGATCATTAAGATTGGCTAAATATCGTCGTTAATTGATTTGTTAAACTGCTTTTTGCGCATATATTCATGAAAATGAGCGGCACGCGCATATTATTCTATTTAACTTTTCTTTAAAGTTTTAGAAAACTTAGTGATAGTAATACCTTAGGTTATTTGTTAAAACTACATAAAGTAGGTAAATGAGCGTTATATCGGCAGAAATATGCGCGATGAGCGCACTATTAAAATGTTGAACTAAGCCGCTACGCGGAGATCCTATTCTTATCATTTGAGCCACACTTACCTTGGGGTTATCCCATAACTTGGAGGTAAGTCATGAATACACTCATTGAACAAGTCAAAACTGGAATAGCCTATCGTGGTTATTCGCAAAGTACATGTAAAAGCTACTGTGAACATTTACTAAAACTCAGTCATTATTTTAATAAACCGCTCGATTCGATTACTGATGAGGAACTTAACGCCTTTTTTAACGATCCTGCGATTCGTAAACTTTCTAGAGCAAGCCAAAAAATACAGATAAACAGTATTTAGTTTCTGTTTAAGAATATTTTACATCGGCCACTTAACTTAGATATTGTACTGCCAAAAGTAAAACTTCGCGCACCCACGTATTTATCGCGCGATGACATGCGACGGCTTATAGAAAGTTGCACCGATATGCGCTTAAAAACATTGATTATGGTGTGCTATGGGTGTGGCTTACGTATTAATGAACTGCTACGCATTAAAGTGCAAGATATCGATGGACAGCGTAAAACTATTTTAATTGAACAAGGTAAAGGGGATAAATCACGATATGTGGTTGTATCAGATAGCGTGCTGGCTCAATTACGTTGTTATTGGAAAATGTATCACCCAACAGGTTGGATGTTCTATTCACGGTTATTAATGGATAAACCTATGTCAGCATCAACCTTCAGGAAGCCATTGCGAAAACATGCACAAGCGTGTGGCTTAAAGCACTGTAATCCACATACTTTACGCCATGCTTATGCAACACACCAACTTGAATCAGGTATGCCACTTCATCAACTGCAACATCAGCTTGGCCACAGTGATATTAAAACCACACAAAGTTACTTACACTGGTTACCTGAATTAGGGCATGGCGGCATTGATTTACTTGCGAGTTGGGGTAAACAATGAACGCCTTACACCTCGCTGATATTTTAAACTCAAGCCTTGAGAGTTATCGCCAACATCATACGGTGAGTTATCAACAACTGCGCGTGTGTCAGCACCTTCAATCATGCAGAACGGGTCAGCTCGGTTATCAAGCATGGCAATGTGATAACTGTGGGGAGTCGCAAAAGATTGGATGTAGCTGTCGAGACCGTCATTGCCCGCGTTGCCAAGGCATGGCTACGGCTAAATGGGTGCAAAAACAGCAGGAGGATTTATTACCATGTAGGTATTTCCACCTTGTTTTTACACTCCCGCATGAGTTGAATATCATTGCGCACTACAACCCAAACGCGTTGTATCAGTGTTTATTCAAAGCCACATGGCAAACGCTGAGTAAATTTGCGAAACGAAAGAGGCATGGTCAGTTAGGCATGACAAGTGTACTGCATACGTGGGGGCAAAACTTAGGTCAGCATATCCATTTACACTGTTTGATACCCGCAGGCGCGCTTGATAAAGCGCACTGGTATGAAATAGAAAAAGGCTATTTATACCCCGTTAAAGCATTATCAACAGTGTTCAGAGGGAAAATGCTGGCGGCGCTCAATGAATGCGATAGTTCATTCGCGAAGGTAAGCACGCCAACCAAATGGTGCGTGTATAGCAAAGCCTGTTTAACGTACAGTGAAAAGCTAGTTAGTTACCTTGCTCGTTATACCCGAAAAGGCGTGATGTCAGAATCGCGATTAGTGTCAGCGACTGAAGAAACAGTGAGCTTTAAATACCGCGATTATGCAGATAACAACCGCGATAAAGTCATGACTCTGAGTTGTGATGAATTTTTACGGCGCTACTTACAACATGTATTGCCCAAAGGGTTTATGCGCATTCGCCACTATGGCTTTTTAGCTAATGCGTGTCGCAAGCGAAAGCTAGCATTAATAAGGTCACAAGAATCACACAGAGGTAAAGTGGAGAAGCTAAAGACAGAAAACGTAACACTGATACCGCATTGGCCTTGCCAGTCATGCAAGACAGGTACCTTACGATTTATTGGTGTGATGAATATAGATGTGGCGACAAATAAAATAGCGCGAACGAGTTAGCAGTCTTGCTTGCTGCATCAAATCAATGAGTTAGCCTGCTTAATTGCTCAGGCTAGCGGCCTCTGTACGTGTAAAAAATATAATTGCTTATTAAGCCAAATTTAGGTGTAATGAATACATAATAAGCGCTGAGCAATGCAGGGAAAGCTTAGATAACACTAGCTAAGCTGATTAAATTAGCAAGGAAAGTGAGAGCCTTCAAAAAGCAAATTCCCATAGCATAAACAACACCAACTCTGACACATCGAGCAGGTAGCGGCTCAGTCCAACAAGCGATTATGCAACACAAACAGCGTGTCGCATAAATACTAAAATGTTATACGAATAGGTGGTTTAAATGGACTTAGTTGCAATTATTGGCACATCAACTTTTGTTACAGCATTTATTAATGTCATTGTTATTTTCTGGTTCAAAGAACGTCTAAAGCAGTCAATTAAGCACGAATACGATCAAGAATTAGCTAAATTGAAAAGCGAATTAGAATTCGGCTTGGACAGGCAGAAAAAACTGTATGAAGGCAAACTAACAATATATAAAAAATATTATACTCTGATGGATTCATATACTGCTAAATCTAGAAAAGCAGTATTCGATGGATTTCAACAAGGAATGATGGATATCTTGAATGATCCCTCTGAAGAGAATACGGCCGACTACATTCGCAGCATGCTAAGAGTTCAAGGAGATGTATCAGAAATCTTTTTGACATTTAAAAATGAAATTAACGGGTTGTAGTGGCATAGTTAATTTGGCCACCCATTAAGAAAGAAATGTTATGCTAATAAGCATACAAATTTGGGTGAAAAAATGACGAAATTAAAACGCGCAACGTATTCTGCGGCAATCAAATC
>NZ_BADU01000018.1:0-21856 GCF_000239875.1 Pseudoalteromonas sp. BSi20311
GCACATGCCTAGGTAATTTAACTTACTTTACTTGTTAGTTGTGGCTTGTCTGGTACAATCAGTCAGTTAATCGTATGTAGCGATGTGATGTGAATTAATTCGAGTAGGAATTGAATGAGAATTTTTAAAGCGAAAAGCCCAGCAGGATTTGCTGAGGAGTACATAGTAGAGTCAATCTGGAATGGTGATTTTCCTCCAGGTTCAATTCTGCCAGCTGAGCGTGAACTCTCAGAGTTAATTGGTGTTACTAGAACCACATTGCGTGAAGTGTTACAACGATTAGCCAGAGACGGTTGGTTAACAATCCAACATGGTAAACCCACTCGCGTTAATAATTTTTGGGAAACGTCAGGATTAAACATTCTTGAAACACTGGCACGTTTAGATGAAGATAAAATGCCAGAGCTAACCGATCAGTTACTCTCAGCACGTACTAATATCAGCGCAATTTATACCCGTGCAGCTATAAAACTTGCACCAGAGCGTGTTATCGAAATTTTATCACAAAGCGATGAATTAGAAGATAGCGCACAAGCGTTTGCAGATTATGATTATAAAGTTCATCATGAATTAGCTGTTGCCGGTAACAATCGCATTTATGTGCTCATCCTTAATGGCTTTAAAGGTTTTTATTCTAAGATTGGCTGTCATTACTTTTCAGATCCTCGCACTCGCGAGCTTGCACGCCAGTTTTATAAAGACTTAACTAAGCTTGCTGAGAATAAAGAGCACGATGGTGCAATATTCATGATGCGTAAATATGGTCATCAAACCGGTGAAATATGGCAACATATTCGCGGTGATATGCCTAGCGATATTATGGATTAGTAAAAAGAACCTGCTTAAAGCAGGTTTTTTTATGATCAAAAATCAGTCCATTTATCAAGCGTTCGCTATTTTAGAACGGTGCTATCTATAAATACGATTGTTAATTTATTTTTTATAGCCATAGAATAATGTTTAATTAAATATGGTTTCTATTGTAATTTTAAAATTAGTGCCCATATTAGTAATCAGTATTGCGTAAGCAATTGACAATAAACTCAAAATATTTGGAGAATAAAATGGGTGTATTAGTAGGCCGTCAGGCACCAGACTTTACCGCTGCAGCTGTTCTAGGTAACGGTGAGATTGTAGATAGCTATAACCTTCACGAAAAAATCAAAGGTAAAAAAGCAGTAATCTTTTTCTACCCTCTAGATTTCACATTTGTATGTCCTTCTGAGCTTATTGCTTTTGATAAGCGTTATGCAGAATTCCAAAAACGTGGTGTAGAAGTAATTGGTGTTTCAATCGATTCACAGTTCTCACACAACGCATGGCGTAACACGGCTGTAGCAGACGGCGGTATTGGTAAAGTTCAATACGCACTAGTTGCAGACGTTAAACACGAAATCTGTAAAGCATACGACGTTGAGCACCCAGAAGCGGGCGTTGCATTTCGTGGTTCTTTCCTAATCGATGAAGAAGGTAACGTACGTCACCAAGTAGTGAACGACTTACCACTGGGTCGTAACATCGACGAAATGATCCGTATGGTTGATGCACTAGCATTCCACAGCGAGCACGGTGAAGTATGTCCTGCTGGTTGGACTGAAGGTAAAAAAGGAATGGACGCAAGCCCTGAAGGCGTTGCTAAATTCTTATCTGAAAACGAAGGCGAGCTATAATTTAGCCCTTTAGTTTAAGATAAAAAACCGCCAAAATGGCGGTTTTTTATTATTTTAAATTAAAACGAAAAGCTCACTTTAGTATAAATGTAACGACCTCGAGGGTTGTGTACACCCGATGCGTAACCATACAGATCTGAATCACCGTCACCAATTGCAAACGGTGGCTCTTCATCAAATAAGTTGTTCACACCTAGCGATACTTTTGCTGACTCAGTAATACGGTATGATGTTTGTAAATCTACCAGTACTTGTGAATCAACAGTACGCGATGTATTACTATCGAAGTCTAAGTTACCATCGAAGTCGATATCTGGCGTATCTTCAAACTCACCTACATAACTAATGTTCATGTTTGTGTTGAACTGACCAATTTCCCAGTTAGTTGAGAAAATCCAGCGATGCTCTGGGTAACCATATTCACCAGTGTAATCGCGGCCATCTTTTTCAAATTTATCTTGGTAAGCCCATTCTAAATTGAATTTTAGTAAGCCTAAATCATCCAGTGAGTGGTTGTAATTTGCTGAAATATCAACGCCCGAAACTTCTTGTGATGATACATTTTCAAAAGTACTGAAAATCTTTTGAATAGTCCCTAAACTGTCTGTACCTGAAGGAGGTAAGCGAACACATACGGTACTGTTTTGGTTATTACACTCTGAGTTGTAAATTGGACCAAACTCTTGCTCATCAATTTTATTGTCTTGGGTGATACTCCATACATCTACACTCAAACCAAAGTCAGTTGTAGGTGCCCAAATAAAGCCGACGTTCCAAGATTCAGACTCTTCAGCCTCTAAGTCAGGATTACCAGCAAATTCAATGTTGTAATCTAGTGCATCACAATCTTTACCTGTTGCGTCACAACGGTAATTATCGATAAAGAACTGGCTCTCTTGAGATGGCCCTAAACCTACTTGTGCAAGTGACGGTGCTCTAAAGCCTTGTGCCCAAGAACCACGTATTGTGATTTCATCTGTAGGTGCCCAGCGTAAAGCGACTTTAGGGTTTGTCGTAGTGCCAAAGTCACTGTAATCATCGTAACGGCCAGCAAGTTGTAACTCTAAGTTTTCCGCAAGTGGAATTGAAAACTCTACATAGGCAGCGTATTGGTCACGCTCTGCTGCAGCTGACACAGACTCGGTACCAAAGATTAATCCTCGTTGGAATTGATCATCTGGCGTATCCGTTACGTCCTCTTCGCGGTATTCAATACCGGCCGCCATCATGACAACATCATCACCAAAGCTAAATGCTTCACCTGAAATGTTAGCATCGAACGACGTCATATGAGACTCGCCTTGACGAACCAAGCTCGTAGTAATTCTATCAATTACGGCCGGATCGTTGTAAGTGCCGCCAAATGGGTTGTAGTTACCGGCATCAATTTCTTGTTGTAAGAAGTCGGTGCGTACCCAACCTTGTGAGCGATCCCCAGTTTGTAATGACTTACTACGTCCTTTTTGTACCGCTGTTTCCCAGCTCCAATCGTTTATTTCACCTTTTAAACCAGCAACAAAACGTAATGTGTCTGATTCGATATCCCATTGGCGCGCACCCGCATCTACGGTTCTGTAACGACCTATTTCAATATCTTGGCCGAATGGGTTATTAGGGTGACTACCTGGTACTGTTAAGCCCGCATCTTCATCAAGTGGCGTTGGGGCACCTGCTGCAATTGAGCTGTTATGCTGAACGGCCATTTCTAAGAAGCCCGTTATGCCATTATCAAAGCGGTATTCAAATTGTGAAATAGCACCTACACGTTCTGATGCCGGCGCAATATAGCCAAATGGACCATAGTCAAATAAACAACTGCCACTTGATGTTGCATTTTCTGCAGGACACGCAGGGTCAATTGTTTTAACGCCATCAACATAGAAGTAGCCAGGGAAGCCACGTGATGAACGGAAATCTTCACCGCCATATGGAGATTGATTAGCAGTACCTAAACGCCCCATTTCATCTGATGATAAAGAGGTGTTTTTGAAGTAATCAATAATAACGGATGCGCTACTTTTTGCACTAGTAGTACCCCAAACAATACTGGCTGTAGTTTCTTCATAGTTAGGGCCATCTGTGCCGCCGTAACCTAAGTTTACTTCAATACCGTCAATATCTTTTTTCAAGATAACGTTTACAACACCCGCTACAGCATCAGAGCCATAGATTGCTGAGGCGCCATCTTTTAAAATATCAATACGTTCGATTGCTGAAACAGGAATACTGTTGATATCAACGAATGAGTTGGTGATCCCTTCAGCAAATGCGCTGATTGCAACACGACGACCATTAATAAGTACCAAGGTAGCATCGGCGCCTAAGCCACGAAGGCTGACGGCAGCTGAGCCATTTGCAGTTGAGTCTTGGTTATTACCACGGGTTGAAAAAGTACCATTACCTGCAACAGGCATTCTTTCAAGAAGCTGTTGTAGGTTGTCATAACCCATGTTTTCGATGTCTTCTTTATTAATGGATTGTACTGGTGATGGGCCTTCTATATCGGAACGTTTGATACGAGAGCCTGTTACTTGAATACGTTCTACTTTTTCTGCAGTTTGCTGTGCAGCGTAAGTTGTTGTACTAAAACCTGCTGACAATGCGATAGTAGCACCGATGATTAAGCTCGGTGTAAATGCAATTGATTGCTTCATCCTTAAGTCCTTGTTGATATGTTATAATTTACTTGTTTTTACAAGTCGAATTATTAATACCATGTAACTTAAGCGTTATCAATTAGCCGCAAAGATGATTTTGTTATCGGCACGAATATGTACTGATTTTCTCAATGAAGGAAAACGATGGGATACTTGCTATCTGCTGCGGGAGAGTGTTTTTATCATTATTTAAAAATAAATCACCGAGCAACTTTAATTTGTAATAATTTGTATTTTGCTAGAAGTTTAATCAAAAAAAACGCCTAACATCATGTTAGGCGTTTTTATTTAAACTTTATGTTTCATTAAACGTTCTTTTTCACGGGACCAATCTTTATTTTTACCGTCTTCACGTTTGTCATGCATTTTCTTACCTTTAGCTAAATGGAATTCAAGCTTCACCCAGCATTTTTTCCAATACATAGCGGTGGCAACTAATGAATAACCATCACGCTCAGTTGCACCAACTAAGCGGTCGAGTTCACGCCTGCTTAGTAGTAATTTACGGTAACGTAGCGGGTCACAAATAACATGGGTCGATGCACTATTTAAAGGCTGAATGGTACTGCCTAATAAAAATGCTTCACCGTTTTTAAGATGAATATAAGTTTCAGAGATATTTACTTTACCTGCTCGGATACTTTTTACTTCCCAGCCTTGGAGTTCAACACCTGCTTCAAACTTGTCGTGTAAAAAATACTCGTGTCGCGCTTTTTTATTTAGCGCGATGGTATTACTTGTCGATTTTGATGAATTTTTCTTAGCCATAGTGCCCTATAATATACGTTATACAAGATGTTTTACATCGATTTTTTTAAATTATACATGCAAAAGCGAAGGATTAATTTAAGCGCGATGAAAGTTTGGGGAAACGCACAAAGCTTGCTAAAATTCCTGCACACAGTTGGGAGTGAGTATGCCACAAATAGAAAAAAGCGCGCTGGTTATGTACAGCACTAAAGAGATGTTTGATCTAGTCAATGATGTAGAAGCCTATTCACAGTTTTTACCTAATTGTTCAGACTCAAAAATTATTAAGCAGCATGATAATAACATGACCGCTAGTTTAGAAATATCTAAAGCCGGCATAAAAAAATGGTTTACCACTGAAAATACGCTAATTGATGAACAAACAGTGATGCTTCGCTTGGTTGATGGTCCTTTTAAAACCCTGCAAGGTCGCTGGCACTTTCAGCAATTAGATACGCATGCGTGTAAGGTTAATTTACAGCTAGACTTTGAGTTTTCAAGTAAGCTCATAGAGCTAGCGTTTGGTAAAATTTTTAATGATGTGGCAAAAAACATGGTGAGTGCGTTTACTCAACGTGCAAAAACAGTGTATGGAGAACGTGCATGATCAATATTGAAGTTGTGTTCGCGTTACCCACTAAGGCAACCACGTTAAATATAGAAGTGCTGCAAGGCACAACGGCTGAGCAAGCGGTAATACAGTCAGGGATTATCAAAAAGTGCCCTGAGATTGATGCAACCGATTTAACTTTAGGCGTATGGAACAGAACGGTAAAGCTTAATCATGAGCTTAAAGATGGCGACAGGATTGAAATTTACCGCCCATTAATTGCCGACCCTAAAGATGCTCGCAGGAAACGCGCTGAAAAAGCCAAAGAAGAGGGCCGCGCTAATAAAGTAACAGGTGGCCGGCCGTTAGATCGTTAGATACAAAAAAGGTGAGCCATGCTCACCTTTTTTAATTAAACCTTAAGAGCTTTCTTATTGCTCTAAAGGTGTTGTAAAGTTTTCTGGTTGCTCATAGTCGCCCGATACCGTAACCAGCTTTTCATTTTCAAAGTTTAAGACTAATGATTTAAATTGTTCATTAGCTCGCCCTTTATTAAAGCTGTATACATAACGCCAAGTACTTTTATCGAAGGCGTCTTCGGCAATGGGTCTGCCTAATACGTAAATTACTTGTTCGCGAGTCATATTAACGCGAAGCTTATCAACGTCTGATTGTTCTAAAAAGTTACCTTGAGGGATGTTGATTCGGTATACCCAGCTAGAACAACCTGCGGCTGAACTAAGCGTTAAAGCGACGATAAGCCAAAGAGAAAAAGTTTTTAACGACTGCATTGTTAGTTGTGATCCTTATTTTTTATAATCTGCATGATACCGATTAGTCACTCAAGGTAAAACCCTTTTGAGTAATTGTTTTTGTTTAGCGCGTAAAGGCGAGGTTTTGACCATTAATAATCAAAAAAGTTTAAACAATGAGTTGAGCAATAGTAAAAATAAACCGGCTATTTGGTCACTTTATATTGTGCAAACACGGTTTGGTCATTGGTATACCGGCATTACGGTTGATGTAACACGACGTATCGCCACTCACCAAGCAGGTAAAGGGGCAAAAAACCTTAAAGGTAAAGGGCCGCTGGTGCTCATTCATCAACAACAAGTAGGTACTAAAAGCGACGCAAGCAAATTAGAGTATGCGATTAAAAAACTTCCACGAGCAAAAAAAGAGGCTTATGTTGCTGCTTTTAAAGGGGGACTTAATACCACCGGGCTTGTCAAAAGCTGATTAATAAATGCCTCAATTAGCAATACGGCTTCTTGATAGAGGGGAGTGTTTATATTTTCGAGCGTATCTTTAGCACTATGATGGAAGTTATCTGCCCCCATAGAAAAGTACACATACGGAATTTTTTGTTTAGCGAATGAATAATGGTCACTGGCTCTGTGCCAATCTATTTGTTTCGTGTTGGTGAGTCGGCTCATTTTTCGTGATGAATAAATAGGTTTTAATTTCACTTTGTTACCCTTAATCTGAGTAAATACTAAGTTAAGTTGGCTTTTTAAGGCGCGACTTGTTAGCGCGTATAATCGCTTATGCGATTTTTTAATTGCCAACATATCTAGGTTAATATTTAAAACAATAGGGAGCTGGCGCATTGTTTTAGCAAAGTGCTCACTGCCGTGTAAGCCATTTTCTTCAGCGTCTGTTGCAACAAACATAAAGCGGTAAGAGGAAGAGGCCGTTAGCGCATGCGATAAATACAGCAATGCGGCAACACCCGAGGCGTTATCGTTAGCGCCAGGGTGTAATTTCCCCGCTTTTAGGCCTAAATGATCATAATGCGCAGTAATAACAATAACAGGTAAATCTTTTACTGTATTAGTAGCAATAATATTAACGCCTTGTGCGCTAGAAAACAGCCCTGAGGAATAAGTAAAAGGTTGTTCACTTACTGTAAGTTGATGCTCTTTGAAGCGTGTTTTTAAATACTCCCTAGTGAGCAAGGCAGCATGACTATTCGTTTTTCTACCAGCCAATTCTGGGCTGGTTAACATAGTTAAATCAGTTAATAATTGTGGCTCAATCTGTTTACAAAGTCCGCTCCAACTTATAAAAAGTACGACACATGTTAAGCTAAATAATTTAATAATGATTCGCCTTAGCGGTGAGTGATTTTAATGCAATGAGCTTATTGTCATAGCGCTGTATTTCATGAACAAAGTCTGCTTTTTTTCTAGCTTTACGCAAATGAAACTCCGCTTTAGTTATATTATTTAATTCAAAGTAACTGCGGGCTAGTCCAAAGTGACTTTCATGTAAGGTTGGTGACATAGCGTTTGCTTTTTTATAATGGCTAATCGCGTTTGTATAGTCACCACTTACATAGTCACTGTTACCAAGCGATATATGATAATAAGGGTTAGTTTGGCGCTTTCTGTCAAGCTCTGCTAATAGCTTATCGCCTTCGGCTACTCTATCTGTGAGTTTATATAATAATGCTAAATTACCTTGCGCAGTATTATTATCAGCGTTTAAGGCAATGGCATAGCGGTACATTTCCTCCGCTTGCTTTAAATCACCTAATTGTTTAAAGAGTACCCCTAGATTTCCCCAACTGGCACTAAATGAGGAATCGGTATTGATTGCTGCTTTAAAATAACTATAAGCTAAATCAAACTGTTTATTAACCAATGCCTCACCGCCTTTATTATTATAAAACATGGCGGTTACTCGTTTTTTTGACAGCGATGAGGTTGCAAAACGGGCTTGTCGGCTATTGGGGTCAAAATCAATGATTAAACGTTGATTACGCTGATAAACAAGTGAGCTGTCTTTGAGCTTCGTTTTATTGTCTATGGCCAGGTTGATATGCCCAGTGAGTAAATTAAACCCTTGGTTTAACGCCCAGTATTCTGGAATATGTACTTTTTGAAAGCGGGCCTTAAGGCCTAAATGTTCGGCTAAGCTATACGCTAAAATAGAGAGGGAAAGACAGTTAGCATTTAAATTTTGATAGCTTTGAGACGCTGTTTGTGTGCTGGTAGATTGATAAGATAGTGAGTTATCACCATTTGTGAGTAAAAAACTAAGTACACTATAGGCAATTTCGTCAGCAGATTTTCGCGTTTGTACATAAGCACTTAACTGTTGTTTGAGGCTATGGTCGAGTTGAAATATTTGTTGCTCAGACTCTACAAGCTGCTGTTGTAGTTGCATTGGGGGATCAATAATAGGGATTGGCACACTTATATTGGCGTTATCTGTGGTGCTACACGCACTTAAACTGAGCAAACAAGCAGCTAGTAAGTAATGTTTACCTTGAACAGCACTCATACACACCTCTGTACAAAAAAAACACTGTAAGTATAGTGGCTATTTGGTACAGAGGTTATTTTTTAACGTAACAAACTATTTAACGCTGCTGGTTAAATGTGGCCACTAGTGCATCAAGTGTTTGTGCGCTGGTGGCTAAATCACGAATTGCTTGTTCAGTATTGATTTGTTCACTCATTGATTTATCACTGATCTCACTAATTTGCTCAATACTTCGACCCACATCATTTACTACGCTACTTTGCTGTTCGGTAGCGGTGGCTATTAGAGTTGCCATGTCGTTAATTTCATTTGCTGTTTCAGTAATCGTATTAAGTAACTCAACCGAGCTTTGCATTGCGCTGACGCTTTGTTGGGCTTTATTCTTTGATTGGCTAATATCATTTACAACATCATCTGAAATTTGAGTGAGCTCTTCAATCATTGATTGTATTTCAGTGGTTGACTGTGATGTACGATTCGCCAGTGCTCTTACTTCATCAGCAACGACTGCAAACCCTCGACCATGTTCACCTGCGCGCGCAGATTCAATGGCTGCATTGAGTGCCAGCAAGTTGGTTTGCTCTGAAATCCCTCTAATTGAATCCACTATGCTTGCAATATCAATGGTTTTTTTAGAAAGCAAAGCAACTTGCTCGGTAATACCATCAATGTCGCTGGCAAGGGCTGAGATTGTCGTTTGGCTCTGTAATACTTGCTGATGACTTTGTTTGGTATTATCGCGGCTATCGTTGGTTAACTTAGCAGCATTAGCGGCACTTTGCGCTATTTCTTGCACCGTAGCGCCCATTTCATTAATTGCTGCAGCAACCGAAATGGTTTGCTCTTTTTGTTTATCCAACGCTAACGAGTTTTGTTTTGCTTGCGCAAAGACATGATCAGAGCTTTGACGAATACCATGGCTTTCATCAGCTACTTGCACAATGGCGGTTTCTATTTTTTCAATAAATTGGTTAAAGCCCGACGTTAAATTATTGAGTTCAGGTTGAGGTGATGTAGGTAGGCGATAAGCTAAATTAGCATCGCCACGTCCTAAACGAGAAAACAACTCCGCCATTTTTGATAACGGTGAGGCTAAAGAACGAGCTAATAAGTAACTGATCACGCTTGCGATAAGTGCTGTGATGATAGTGAATGTGAATATTTGCCACTCTAGAGTGTTTACGCTTGCGAAAACTTCGCTTTTTGGTACTTGAGCTAACACAAATAAGTCGGTGTTTTTAATTGGTGTGGCAGCAATCAGCGTGGCTTGTCCGTTAATATTTACTTCTTCTAATGCAAAGCCGTTTTCATCAAGTAATTTGTTATGAATATTGGCACTGTAAATACTATCTATATTAACCTTGGCAACTTTAGCTGCATCTTTATGTAGCTGAATTAAGCCATTTTTATCGGCAATAAATACAAACCCTGACTGCTCAATTTTAAACTGTTGAAGCAGCTTTTGCATATCTGTGATGCTTTTTGCTAAGCCCGCCAAGCCGAATCCATTGGGCTGCTGGTGATTAACAAACATTTTTACATCGTTTTCAGATTCTTGATAAATACTGATTGAGTAGGGTTGTTTTGATTGAGTAAAAGCAAAAAACCAGCCATCTGCAGCATCATTTTTTAAAACACGCAAAAAGCCATCTTGGTTCCAATATTGCGCGGTATTCTTATTAGCCCATGAAGCGGTAGCAAGATCATATTGCTCAACCAAACGATTGAGTTCTTTGAGTAAAAGTGCATCATTGGTGTTGCCAGAGTTTGCCCAATCTAAAATAAAGGTATTGGCAGAAAGCTGCTGTGCTGCGCCTAGAAGTTCATTGATCTCCCCACCAATATGATTACTGATTGTTTGCAGTTTACTTGGCAGTTCCGATTCGATCATGCGTTGCTCAATAATATTCTTTGAGTTATGCAAAGACGTCAAACCAATTAATACAGCAACACAAATAGCAATAATGCTTCCAAGCGCTGTTATTTTTTGAGTAATAGAGAGATTTTGTATCGTCATGATAATACTTATATTTACAACTTAGGCAATGAGAGGATTATTTTAGCACATTATTTATTTTCGGCTATTGATGAATAATTTACATTAAAAAAAAGCCCACAGCAAAATGCAAGTGGGCTTGGTTTCTAACAAGTGAAAGTTCTAGGGTTATAGAATTAAACTATTTTTTTCATTGCCGACATATAGCCGCGTAATTTAGCACCCACTTTTTCAACAGGGTGTTCACGCAGTGCGGTATTTATTTGAATCAATGTTTGATTATCTACTTGGTTACTTTGCTCATTTAAGCCTTTACCAATAACATCGGTATCAATATCTTGCATAAACTCTTGTAGTAGTGGCAAACATGCATGGTTGTATAAGTAGCAACCATATTCTGCCGTATCTGAAATAGTACGATTCATTTCAAACAGCTTTTTACGTGCAATGGTATTAGCAATTAATGGCGTTTCATGCAGTGACTCATAATAAGCAGATTCTGCAATAATACCGGCTGCAGTCATGGTTTCAAATGCCAGCTCTACGCCGGCTTTTACCATGGCCACCATTAAAATGCCGTTATCAAAAAATTCTTGTTCAGTAATTTCTACATCACCTGCTGGTGTTTTTTCAAAATGAGTTTCTGCAGTTTCAGCACGCCATTTTAATAAGTTAGCGTCATCATTTGCCCAGTCTTCCATCATTACCCGTGAAAATGTGCCATCGATTATGTCATCTTGGTGTTTGTTATACAGTGGGCGCATGATTACTTTTAGCTGCTCACTTAATTCAAATGCTCTGACTTTGGCAGGGTTTGATAGGCGGTCAAGCATATTGGTAACGCCGCCATACTTAAGTGCTTCTGTGATCACTTCCCAACCATATTGAATTAGTTTTGAGGCATAGCCTGCATCAATCCCTTTATCAATCATCTTATCAAAACATAAAATAGAACCTGTTTGTAACATGCCACATAAAATGGTTTGCTCACCCATTAAGTCAGATTTGACCTCGGCGATAAACGATGACTTAAGTACCCCTGCACGATGACCACCCGTACCTGCAGCATAAGCTTTTGCTTGCGCTAAACCATGCCCTTGAGGGTCGTTCTCTGGGTGAACCGCAATGAGTGTGGGTACACCAAAGCCGCGTTTATACTCTTCACGTACTTCGGAACCTGGGCACTTTGGTGCAACCATAATTACGGTTATGTCTTCACGTACTTGCATACCTTCTTCTACAATATTAAAACCATGTGAGTAAGCAAGCGTTGAGCCGTGTTTCATTAATGGCATGATGGCATTAACAACCGCGGTGTGCTGTTTATCCGGTGTTAGGTTAAGTACAACATCAGCTGTTGGGATCAATTCTTCGTAAGTACCCACTTTAAAACCATTGTCAGATGCATTTAAAAATGATTGACGGCGCTCAGCAATCGCTGACTCACGAAGTGTATAGGCTACATTTAAACCCGAATCACGTAAATTTAAGCCTTGATTTAAACCCTGTGCGCCACAGCCGACAATCACTAACTTTTTACCCTTGAGTGCGGCAACGCCGTCGTTAAATTCGTCTGCACCCATAAATTCACATTGTGCTAATTGCGCTAATTGTTCGCGTAAAGGTAAGCTATTAAAATAATTTGCCATGATTAAGGTTCCTGTTAATTCAATTTGTTAGATGCATTGCGTTTGCTTTGCTTGGAATAACCATATGAAAAATCTCTTCTTGCGTAAAATGATATATTTGAATTAAAGTGTTTCATAAAATGAAATACAGGCGTTGACATGGATCATAAGCATTTACATTACTTTTTAGCGTTAGCAAAAACGCTTCATTTTTCTCGTGCCAGTGAGTTGTGTCATGTAAGTGCTCCTACTTTAAGCCGTAACATTAAGCAATTAGAAGATGAAGTAGGGGTGATGTTATTTCAGCGTGATAATCGCAGTGTAAAGCTTACCCGCGAAGGCATTGCATTTAAGGAGTACGCCAGTGCAACGCTTACTAATTGGCAGCGTTTTAAGGCTAATTTAAACGAGCCGCAACAACACATTTATGGCAATGTAAGCCTTTATTGTTCAGTTACCGCGTCCTACAGTTTTTTGCATCATATTTTAGAGCAACTGAGAGCTCAGCATCAGCATATTGAAATCACCTTAAATACGGGCGATCCCGCTTTGGCTATTAACCGAGTGTTAGATGGGCATGAATCTATGGCCATTGCAGCCAGGCCCAGTAAATTACCTGCACAAATTGCATTTGTAGACATTGGTTATTCTCCACTGGTATTAATTGCGCCCACTATTCAATGCCCGATCACAGAAAAACTAGCCACTAACACCGAGACTATTGATTGGTCCGAGCTTGAGTTTATTGTTGCTGAAAAAGGGTTTTCACGTCAAAGGTTGGAGCAATGGTGGCGAAAAAATAACGTTCAGGGAAAAATTTACGCGCAAGTGGCTGGGCATGAAGCCATGGTATCTATGGTGAGTTTAGGCTTAGGTGTGGCTATGATCCCAAAAATTGTACTTGATAATAGCCCGCTAAACGATAAAGTGCAGGTTTTACAGTACAAAGGCGAGCCACCACAAGGGTTTAAAATTGGTCTGGCGGTATTACACAAAGAATTGAATGATCCAGCGATTAGTGCGCTGTGGAATATTGCACAAAATATGGGAGAAAACATAATATAGGCTTGTTGGATGATAAAAAAGTGTTAATATAAACCGCTAATATTTATGTGTTTATTAACATCTTTGTTGTGATGTCTGAGAGTTTCAATTATGGATAATACTGCCTCACTTGCTCATTCTGCCCAGTGTTTAAAAAAAGCCATTCCGCTTATGGTTAAGTACAAAATGCCGGTAACGCCAATTAATTATGCGATTTGGTACTGTTATGTACAGGGAGATAATCCACAACTAAATACAGAGCTTGATAAAGTTATCGGTCAGCACAATACCTGCTCGGCCCAAAGTGCTCAGGAAATTTTTGATAAATATATAAACGATGAAGAATTAGCGTTTTTCCAACAAATGTCTGAAAAATTTCATGGTACGGTAGAGCAAGTACAGTTTGATTTGAGTGATTCTATTCAATATTCAAAAAGCTTTACTACCTCGTTAGTTGACTCACAAAATGAGTTAAAAACACTCTCTAGTATTAACTCATTTAATGAAATTTTGTCTTGTGTAGAGCGTTTAACAGATGAATCTATTGCCATGCAAGATTACGCCCGTGGTTTCCAAACTAAATTAGCGCAAGCATATAATGAGATTAAAGATTTAAAAGAAGCTCTGACTATGACTCAAGAAGCGGTTGATAAAGATTCGCTAACGGGGTTATATAATCGCGGCAAGTTTGATACCGACATAGTCGAGTTTTGCCTTCATGCATCTTCACAAGACGAGCAAGATAAGTTAGCCGTGTTGATAATGTTCGATATTGATCACTTTAAACGTTTCAATGATGATTTTGGTCATCAAAAAGGCGATGAGGTACTCAAACTTGTTGCTCAAAAAGTGCAAAATAGCGTGCAAGAACAATACAATGCCTATCGTTTCGGTGGTGAAGAATTTTGTATCACGGGTTACTTTGATAGCATTAATGATGCAATGATCTTTTGTAATAAGTTACGCTTAAGTATTGCTAAATTAACTATCCGTAAGAAAGAAGATAGTAATAATAAACGTAATATCTCAGCAAGTTTTGGCATAGCTCTAATGCAGCCTTTTAGTAAGAGCTGTTTATTAGTAGAAAAAGCCGATAGAGCACTTTAATTTGGCTAAAACTCATGGTCGAAATCGAGTTGAAATAGCCGCCAATTTGTAAACGTGTTCCGTTTGTATCAAATTTGTTAATGATTGTAACCCTCTAGAGCTTGTACTGATACTACTTGCTACTATAGGGTCAAAGCCACTTTATAAACTAGTGAATAACTCCATGATGTTACATCTGAGAATAAAAATATGCATTTTATTGGCGTTATTTAGCGCTAATGCAATTGCTCAGACGCAGCAACATATCTCTACGGATGAACTTAAGATTAGTGTCAGCTTAGGGGCTGGAGTGATCAGTAATCCTTTATACGGTGCTGACAACATTCCTTTGTTGGTGGTTCCACAAGTAGCTTATTATGGCCAAAATTGGTTTTTTGATAACGGTCGCTTAGGTTATTCTTTTTTACAAAGCGATACGCATAACATTAGCTTAGTGTCAGAAATTAACCCAGAATCACGGTTTTTTATTGATTGGCACCCGCAAAATATATTCCCGCTCACAGCAATGTCTAATAATGAAATATTAGAATCACAACACATTGAATCTCCTCGCCAGATTAATATTAATAACATTCAAAAAAGACGAGTGGTGTTGGATGCGGGTGTGAGTTATTTTTTTGTAAAACAACAACATGTTTTTTCTGCGCAATTATTGCATGACGTAAACAGTGTTTATAATAGCTACAGAGGATCGCTACAATGGCAATACCATTTTGATCTTAAGTTGTTAAAACTTAAATCGACCTTAGGCGTTAACTATAAATCAGCCCAACTAAATAACTACTTTTATGGCTTAAACAGCACAGAATCTTCATATGGTGAAATAGAAGTTGGTAGTAGCTGGCAACCTTATGCTAAAATCGACGCCCGTTGGCCCCTAGGTAAAACCAACGCGCTTCGTTTTCATTTAGCATATTATGACTATTCAGCAATGGATAGCAGCCCGCTCTTTGAACATGACTATTCAATGACCGCCTTTATAGGATTCGAACATACATTTTAATATGAAGTGTTTTATGTTGGTTGTGTTTGCAGCTTCATTTTTTAGCAACATTAGCGTTGCAAAAGCCTCTTCACTTAACGTATCACCCAAAGTCTGTGTGGTTTCCGAACAACAAGAATTTTGTGATCTTGAGTTAAAATTTAACTGGCAACTGTCTGAGCCAAGCGATGTGTGTTTATACCAGCAAGATACTCAGTTGCAATGTTGGCAAGGGGTAAAAAAAGGGCAACTTAGTTATAAAGCGCGTGTTCAGGTAGAGACCATATACTCCCTGATTAATCCCCTTACAGGTGTATCATTAGCGAGTGTGCAAGTAGAAGTGCAGACTGTATACGCTAAGAAAAAACATCGGCTACGCTCACCTTGGAGCTTTTTTTAATTTAGGAGCAGTAAATGCCAAAGATATTACTTGTTGAAGATGACTTAGGGTTGCAACAATTAACCAAAGACTATCTTGAGCATAATGGCTTAGAAGTTGACGTATTAGATCGCGGTGACGAAGTGTTTCCTTATTTGAGTGAAAATCATGCTGATCTAATCATTTTAGATGTGATGTTGCCAGGAAAAGATGGCTTTAGCGTGTGTCGTCAAGTGCGCGACAAATACACCTTACCTATTTTAATGCTTACCGCAAAGGGTGAAGATTTTGACCAAGTTATTGGCTTAGAACTCGGTGCTGACGATTACGTTATTAAACCTGCTGAGCCGCGCGTGTTATTGGCTCGAATTAGTGCATTACTGCGCCGTGGGCAGCCTAGCGTAAAAGCCGTTGAAGAGCTTAAATTTGGTGACTTATCAATAGATAAAACTAGTCGAATTGTAAAGCTAAGCGGTGTTGAAATTGTATTAACTTCGCATGAGTTTGAATTACTGTGGTTGTTAGCTTCAAATGCCGGAGAGGTTCTCAGCCGAGAGCATGTGCACCAACATATGATTGGCCGTGAGTACGACGGGCTAGATCGAACCGTTGATGTACGCGTATCTCGTATTCGCAAGAAGCTTGGTGATAATAGTGATAAACCATACCGCATTAAAACGGTGTGGGGGCAAGGCTATTTATTTGTATCAGATGCGTGGGACATGTAATTAATGCAAGGTATTAGGCTAGGTTAATGGGAAAGCTATTTATAAGCCTTTACGTATATATTATTGCTTCTTTGTTTATTGCCAGTGGTGTTATAGAGCAGCTTTGGCCGTATGATGAATCTGAGCAACATGTTTTGTTAGATGATGAATTTGGGCAGTCGTTATGGCTGCTTTCTCAAACGCCAGATGGTCTTGAGCAGTTAAAACATAATTTTGATAGCCAAGTTATCGCCCCGCAAGATTTAGTTCTCCCGGCTGAGCAACAAATACAATTGACGCAAAATAATTACCTTTACTTGTATGATAAGCAGCAACGTATTGTTTGGTATGTTACTTTAAATAACTCTCATTTGTTACAAGTCGGCCCTTTAGGTGTTAAAGCTAAAAACACTGGGACCGTAATTCCTTATTTATTAGTTTTATTTATTATTAGCTTACCGATAGGGTTATGGAGCTTACTGTTATGGCGAGATTTTGCCAAGCTCAGCCAAGCCTGTGAAGCCGTCGGTGGGGCGCAAGATTTTCAATTAAGCGACAGCTCTAAATCATTCTTTTTACCCATCACTGATACACTGCAAGTAATGCAGCAACGAATTGAATTTTTACTGAGTGCTCAACAGGAACTGACCTCATCAGTGTCACATGAGTTCAGAACACCATTAGCGCGTTTGAAGTTTGCAATCGCGATGCTAGAGAATAAATTTCAAGATGGCAAAGCACAGCACTATTTATCTGATATGCAAATGGATATTCATGAGCTAGAATCCTTGGTATCAGAAATGCTGGAATACGCTCGTTTAGATACACAGCAACCAAGCTTGCAATTGGCTCCTTGTGATATCGTCGCATTAATTAAAGCCAATATCGAAAAAGTAAGTTTTGATACCCCTATTAAATTAACAACAACGCTACCGAGTCAATTTATTTACGTATGTGATAGCCATTTTATGTCGCGAGTACTACAAAATTTAATTAGTAACGCACTGAAACATGCTACGCAAAATGTGCATATTAGTTTAACTGCCAACGCTGCGAAGTTATTTCTGGTGATTGAAGATGATGGCCCAGGTATTGCCGGTGCTGAACGTGAGAAAGTGTTTAAACCCTTTACCCGCTTAGATAAAAGCCGTGCTAAAAAAACCGGTGGGTTTGGATTAGGGCTAGCAATTGTAAATAAAATTATTAGTTGGCATAAAGGGCAGTGCAAGATTGAAGACTCACCACTGGGTGGGGTTAAGTTTATTATCACCCTCGACAACTAAATCCCAAACAATAAAAAAGCGCCATAAAGGCGCTTTTTTGCGGTTTAAAACCAAAAAATCAACAAGTAGCAAATAGATAGACAGACCACTTATAAAAAAGTTCTATTTTATTTACTATTTTTTTCTAGTAGTGGCATCAGCATTTGCTCTAAACCATTAAGCTTCACTTCGTACATCATAGCGAGCTGAGAGCCAAGCTTGCTATCAGGAAAGCCTTGCTGTTTAAACCACACTAAGTAAGGCTCAGGCAGTAAAAGTAAAGGGCGTCCTGCATATTTGCCAAATGGCATAATGGTGTTAATCGCGATTTTTAGTTGTTGAGGATCCATTACTGACATCTTTTATAAATTAATTAGGATAAGTGTAAGGGATTTTAAGGGAATAAAATAGGCTGTAACGGGCAAGTAACAGCCTATTGATAGAGGGAGTAGGCCCTCTAATTTGAGAATCTTATTGGTCATTTAAAAGCAAGGGGTCCGTTATTTGTCTTTTATAAAACACAAACTTAGGTATTAGCTTTATTCAACCAGCACAGACATTTTACCTTATTTTTTGACCAATAAAATACTCAGATGTAAAGGAATGTAAATGCAATCTATTTGCATCTAAGCCCGATTACGGAAACAAGGTTTGCTTTACATGTTCCGCAAAACCGCTACCAGCCTCTAAGTAAAAGTTATAAGTAGAATCTATTCCCATATCCTCTAATTCTTTTTGCTGATCGGGATAGTTAGCAATGGCTGTAACTTGCCCTTTATAGCCTGATGCCTGCAACTGCTCTAAGGCAAAAATATTTTGCATATGCTTAGGCATAGTTAACATGACCATTTCAACATGGGAGTGATTAACGCGCTGCCAAAAATCGGGGTCAGTTGCATCAGCAATTAATACTCTGCGCCCACGTTTTATATGTTTATCAACCACCTCAGGTTTAATATCAATACCTGCTACAACATCAGGATGAGTTGAGTTTATTGTTTCGTAGGCACCGGTGCCAATTCTGCCCATACCAAAAATAACTATTTTGGTATCATTTAAGTTTACTGGAAGCTCTTCCGCTAAGCGGGTTTTACTTTCAAACTTCAATAAAAACCGTTCAATTTTAACGTACAGCTCGTTAGAACGTTTATTTAAAGGGGAAGCAATCACAAATGTGATGGATACGGCAATTGCGATAACGGCGAGCCATTCAGAGGTAACCATGCCGCTAGATGCTGCAACTGCGCAAACAATCAAGCCAAACTCACTAAAGTTAGCCAAACTAAACGCGGTGAGTAAAGAAGTACGAGCACGCAGTTTAAATAAGTTAGTTAATATGTAATAAAGCAGCGTTTTAACAGGAATAACTAATACTAAAATTAAGGCAACGACTAGAGAGTGGGCAGTAAGCTCAGCACTTAAACCAATACTTAAGAAAAAACCAACCAGTAATATATCTTTTAAGCTAAGTAATGACTTAGACAGCTCACCGGCTTTTTTGTGTGGGGCGAATATCATGCCAATGATCAATGCGCCTAAATCGCCCTTTAATCCTGCGAATTCAAAGGCATTATATCCTGCCACTAACGCAAAGAAGAAACCAAATAGCGGCAGTAGCTCACCGTGTTTAGAACGATTTAAAACCCAATACATAATAGGGCGAAACAAAGGTAGCGCAACAATTAATCCTAAGGCCCAAATGTTTGGTACTTTACCCGTACTGACCGCTAAGAAGAACACAGCAAATATATCTTGCATAACCAAAATACCAATGGCTATTTTACCATGCAAACTTGCCATTTCCCCACGCTCTTCCAGCACTTTTACAGCAAATACCGTGCTCGAAAAGCTCAGAGCAAAGCCAACTAACAACGCACTTTGCCAGCTTAAATCAACAAATAGCGGCAGTGCAAATACACCAAGCAACAACATAAAACCACTAAATAATGCGCTACTTAAAACAATGTGTATGGTGGCAGGAGCCCATACTTGAGGTTTCATAAGGTTAGAAATTTTTAGCTTGAGGCCAATACTAAAAAGTAGCAGTGTGACTCCTAAAGAGGCAATCGTTTCGAGTAGCTCCGTGCTTTTGTAGCCCGCTAAATTAAGAATAAACCCGGCCATAAGAAAGCCGATAAGTGGCGGTAATTTTAGCTGATATATACCAAAACCGCAGACGAAGGCGGTAGCAAAATAAATTAGTTCCATAGTTATTAGTATCACTGCATTTGGCATTGTAGTGTAGCGAAAAACAATGCTTATTGACAATTAATCTACTTATTTACTGCTGCTAATTGGCTGATAGTGACTATTTATCAGCTGATTACTAAAACATCTTTATACAGGCATAAAGTGGCTGTAAAGTACAAAAAACACACACATGTGGTTAGTTTTATGGTAAACAGCATGTAAATAGCAGTTTTTCGCTGACAAGCGCTTTTAAATGTGGTTAAGATGCCATAACGAAGGAGTTTAAGCGTAAGCGAACAAAAGTATTGCTTAGCTTAAGGAGAAAATATGTTTAAAAAAATTTTAGCATCGGTAGGCATTGGTGCCGCCAAAGTAGATACTATCCTAGAAACTGAGCATCTTCAGCCTGGGCAATTATTTAATGCACAAATTGTCATTACCGCAGGCGATGTAAGTCAAGAAATTGCGGGTTTAGATTTAATGTTAGTTACCCGAGTAAAAGTAGCCAGTGAAGACGGTGATTATTTTACTAATCATGTTATTGATCAGTGGCGCATTACTGATATTGGTACCGTTGAGCCTGGTGAAGTGAAAACCATTCCATTTGAGGCCCGTTTGCACTCAGAAACACCAATCACTGAAATTAATGCCGGTTATAACCAGTCTTATGTGTGGTTAGAAACAGGGCTTGATATTGATCTTGCACTTGACCCAACAGATAAAGACCATTTACACATCTATCCTAATGAAGCGGTTAAAACCTGTATGCAAGCAATGGAGAAGCTTGGCTTTAGTTTAGTCAAAGCAGATGTAGAACAGGGGCATCTTCGTGCGTCTACTTTTCAATCTGTGTCGGGGTGTTACCAAGAGCTTGAATATCAACCAAATAGCCGTAGCTTATTTGGAATAAAAGAAATCGAACTGTCGTTTATTCCTGAAGCACATAAAACGCATGTGCTGATTGAATTAGACAGAGCATTTAGAAGTGACGGTTATGTCGATTTAACCATTGAGCATGATCATGTTAACTTATCTCAGCTATGCGATCAGTTAGAGCGACTGTTTGCTTGATGAATACAGAGGCTGATTAAGCCTCTGTAATAATAAGAGGTGTTTTAATGGCATTTAAACCTGAGCCATTCTCAGCGCTCGACTCCCAGACTTTGTTTGCCATTATGCGTAAACGTGTTGACGTATTTGTTGTAGAGCAAGCGTGTCCTTATCCCGAACTTGATGATGTTGATATTGCAGATGCTACTCGCCACCTGTATTCACTCGATGGGCAAACCGTAAATGCTTATGCTCGTTGTTATGAAAAAGATGCACAGTACAGTGCGATAGGGCGCGTTTTAGTTACTCAATCACAGCGCAGCTCTGGTTTAGGCAAAGAATTAGTTAGCCACGCTATTAACTGCTGTAAGGCCCAATGGCCTTCTCGTGATATTTATATAGGCGCGCAAACCTACCTACTAAATTTTTATCGCTCATTTGGGTTTGAGTGCGTTGGTAATGAATACTTAGAGGATGGGATTGCCCATCAGGACATGATTTTAAAGCTGTAGGTAATTCTCAATAAAAAAGGCCCACATTTGTGGTAATGCCAGTCAGTTAAGCTGACTGGCATTTTTCTTTTTAGTCGGATACTTCTTTGGCTTTGGCTTTGG